>DASZXF010001094.1:0-3648 GCA_035546055.1 Ktedonobacteraceae bacterium | reverse complement strand
GCGAGCAACAGAAGGAAAATTATCAGGAGAGGAAAAAGCGATACGTGAAAAGGCCTTGACAGAAACGACAAATAGCTGGACGCAGAGGGCTATTTCTGCTACCATAAAACAACTGAACAGTGTCACTTGCATATTTTTGGGCGTGGTTTGCACAATGGAGCAGCATTTTCAATCTCAGCCGCCGGACCAGGGAGAAGTGATGCCAGCGCAGTATGCACCGGGCGATTTTCTGGCTGCTGCGGCGCATGAGCACAGACAGGGACGGACTTCGACGCGAGAAAGGGTGACCTTCTGGCGCGATCCGAGGTTGAGCAATCTTGAGCTGTTGCGCGCGACCTTTATTACGCATACTTTCGCGCCGCATACTCATGATGGCTATGCCATTGGCGTGGTTGAAAAAGGGGCGGAGCGTTTTAAGTATCGCAAACATCTGCACGTGGCGCCACAGGGCAGTGTGGTAGTCATCAATCCGGGCGAGATGCACACCGGCGAGGCAGTGAGCGCGGAAGGCTGGAGCTATCGCATGCTCTATCCAGATATTACGCTTTTACAGCGCGCGGCCTCGGATGTGCTGGACAACACGCAGGACATTCCCTATTTCCCGGAGCCTGTCATCTTTGATCCCACGGTAGCCCGCGCGCTGACGCACCTGCACGCCGCCCTGGCCACCTCTCCGTCCGACCTGGAGCGCGAGTCGCTGTTTATCTGGACGCTGGCACACCTGATTCGCCGGCACGCGCGCACACGTCCCGGTCAGCTCTTGCGCTCAGCCGAGCGTGTCCCCATGCTCCGCGTGCGCGCGTACCTGGAGGAGCATTTTACGGAAAATGTTTCGCTGGAAGAACTGGCCGCGCTGGTCAATCTCAGTCCGTTCTATCTGCTGCGCGTCTTCCGCGAAAGCGTTGGTTTGCCGCCGCACAGCTATCTTACGCAGATCCGCGTGGCGCACGCCAAACGCCTGATCAGCGCCTCAAGGCCGCTGGCGGAGGTCGCCACGGCGGTGGGTTTCAGCGATCAGAGCCACCTGAACAGACACTTCAAAGCCCTGGTGGGCGTGACTCCCGGTCAGTACGCGCGTAGCTCATAGCGGACATTTTGGAGAGAAGGGCAAGAACGTACAAGACAGCCGGGAGCAGGCAGCCTACAATGGAGGCATGAGTACACGACGTTCCGCATTCTTCAATGGTATCAAAGCAGAGTTGCCCATTTTGCTGGGGACGATCCCCTTCGGGCTGATTTATGGCGTCTCGGCGCGCGGGTTCGGGATTCCTACGGGACTGACCCAGGCGATGTCTGTGATTGTTTTCGCGGGCTCGGCTCAGTTTGTGGTGATCCAACTGCTCAATGCCAGCGTACCGGCAGGAGTGATTCTGCTCACGGCCTGCATTATTAATCTGCGCCACGCGCTCTATAGCGCTTCGCTGGCGCCCTATCTCAAGCCACGCGGCCTCTTCTGGCGTCTGCTGCTGGCCTATTTGCTGACTGATGAGGCATACGCCGTGGCTATCACTCATTATCAGCAACCCGGCCAGGATACGCAGAAACACTGGTATTTCCTGGGCGCGGGCCTGGTTCTCTGGCTGACCTGGCAAGCGGCCACGGCTGCCGGCCTGCTGCTGGGCGCGCATATCCCGGCGAGCTGGTCGCTGGACTTTACCTTACCGCTGACCTTTATCGCGATTGTCATTCCCACGCTGAAGAAGCCGGGTGATGTCATGGTCGCGGGTGGCGCCGGGTTGATCGCGGTACTGGCGGCGCGCCTGCCTTTCAACTCTGGTCTGCTGCTGGCCACTTTTACAGGCATTGCCCTGGGTCTGCTGCTGGAGAAAAAGAGTATGCGTCAACTCGCTGCCCGGGTGGAGCAAAAGCCAGAGCAGAACAGCCCCACCGCGCCGATCAGCCTTGAGGGCACATCCGAACGCGAGGAGGGTCGGCCATGATAACCTGGCTGCTGATTATTGGCATTGGACTGGCCACTTACGCCATTCGCCTCTCGTTTATCACCATCTTTGGCAAACGGGAAATACCCGCCTTTGTGCTGCGCATGCTGCGCTTTGTCCCCATGGCGGTGCTCTCGGCCATTATCTGGCCGCAACTCTTCATCCTCAACAACACGCTGGATCTCTCGCTCACGAATCCACGCTGGATCGCCGGGCTGCTCGCCGTCCTGGTGGCCTGGCGCACGCGCAATGTGCTGCTGACCATCGCGGTTGGTATGGTGGCGCTGTGGCTGCTGCAATGGGGTCTGAGCTGGCTGTAAAAACTCATAGAGAAAGCGCAGCTGTGCTCTCGCGCTCCACAATGGTGGTCGGCAGAATTTCCAGAGCGGGCACTTCCTGGTTATCCAGCAGAGCCAGCAGGCGCCTGGCTCCGGCGCGTCCAAGCTGACGCAGGGGAATATGCACGCTGGTCAGCGCGGGCTTGAGCAGTTGAGCAACGGGCAGATCGCCGAAGCCACAAACGGAAAAGTCAGCGGGCACACGCCGGCCCAGACGGGCCAGGGTTTGCAGGACGCCGAATGCCGTTTCGTCGTTGGCGGCGAAGATGGCTGTAGGCTGCTGGTCGGGCGGCAAATGGGCGATTCTCAGCGCGGCCTGCTCACCCCCCTGGCGGGTAAAATTGCCGGGCACCAGCCATAGAGGGTTGACGGCCAGCCCCGCCTCGACCAGCGCGCTCATGTAGCCCTGCAAACGCGCATTGGCGACCAGCAGATCGGCAGGACCGGCAACGAAGGCTATCCGCCGATGTCCAAGCTCAAGCAGGCGAGCGGTCATGCTCCTGGCCCCCTCGAAGTTGTCGGCCTGTAACGAGGGAACATGCAGGGTGTGCTGCGATAGCGTGACAATCTCCCCACCGCGTTTGCGCATCTGCTGAGCCAGCAGTTCCAGTTGTTCGGTATGGCCGGGAATATTCAGACCGCCGCCAGCGAAGATAATGCCATCGATCCGGTAGTCCTGCAACGAACGCACATAGGCCAGTTCCCGCTCTGGATCGCGTTCAGCGTTACACATGATGGTCAGATAGCCGCGCTCCCTGGCCACCTCCTCGACCCCGCGCGTAATCTCCGCGAAATACGGATCGGTGTTATCGCCGACCATGACCGCAATCAGGCGGCTGCGCTGCATACGCAGTCCGCGCGCCAGCGAATTAGGCGTATAATGCAACTCCGCCGCCGCGCTCAAGACCTTCTGCCGCGAGCGCTCGCTGACCGGATACGACGAATTGCTCATCACGCGGCTGGCCGTGGCCACGGAAACGCCCGCGCGCTGCGCGACATCAACGATTGAAGGAGACTGCTCTGCCATACCTGTAACTATCCATCCTGCCGAACGCCAGCGGCGCTCACACTACCTATCATGCCAGCATACAACCAATCTATAGAAAAAGCTGCTCTCTTGCCCGCGTTACCGGCTCAAACAACATTAAACGTTTTCACTCACGTTGCCTTGCCCCGTCAGATCTTTCTCCCCATTATACCCGACCAGAAGGAGCCTGTATAGCTCCATCTCAGGTCTTTCAGACTCCATTTTCAAAGCCTGTTCCCCTGTTTCACTTCTCTCTACAGGCCTTTCATCCCATCTCCGAAATGTAGATGTTTATCGGTCATCCCCAACTTTCCCAGCACCGCAAGGCGCGTTTCCCCTCCCC
>DASZXF010001093.1:0-7875 GCA_035546055.1 Ktedonobacteraceae bacterium | reverse complement strand
ACGGCCATTGATCCTGTGGGGGCCGGCGATGCCTTCAACGCCGGTTTTCTCTCTGGCTGGCTGCGCGGTGCCCCGCTCGCAACTTCGCTGCACCTGGGCATCCAGATGGGCGCCAGGGTGGTCGCGACCCTGGGCGATTTTCTGCTCCAGGCTCCCCAGGATATCGAATTCCATCTCTAAAAAACGACCCCTCGCTATCAGTAGCGAGGGGTCTGCTTTCTGCTTTTATCAAACCAGGGAGCTTCTCAGAGGTCCGCTCTCACGCGTTGCACCCCATCATCGAAATAGAGAACAGGTTCCACGCGCGGTCTGCGCAGACGCGCCTGCCGGGCCTCAATGGCCTCCAGACGCCGTCGCTCCTGATCGTGGGTGGCCTCGTAAATAAGTTCCCGGTGGCTGTAAAGATAATCGAGAAGTACGCTAATGTCGTGACCTTCAATCAGCACAGGAGCATCGGTCCCTTGCTCAGAGGCAATCCGAAACTGCAAAGTCTGATCTTGCTGAAGATCAAATACCCATTTTCCTGTATTTTCAAGTGGAAGTTTCTGTTGCATGGAGATGTTCCTTTCAATCACGCCATAAGCCCTGAAGTATGGTTCCCCCGTCCATTCCGCGTGCATGTTGCCCGGAGCAGGTTCTATGAAATGTAACACGCACGGACCTCAACCTTATTCCCCCGGCAGGTTAGAAAACACCTTTATCTAAGTCTTGACAAATGCCCTTCTCGCCAGTATAGTTGTATATACATGCGATATCGATATCGGAAAGTTACGCAAATATTCTCGTTTGAAAAGGCGGGCGAGGATAGGATGCAGGGATAGCGACAGTGAGGAATGCTCGCTTCTCAACGCGCGCGAGAGGACGAGAGGTCGCTATTTTTGCAGGGATTACGCTGCACTGTTTCCATCGAGGTAGAGTCTTTCATGGAGGAAAGCGCTATGAGATTTTCGTGGCGACATCGTTTCGCCCTGGCAGCCGGGGTGCTGGTCCTGGCGAGCATCCTGGGGATGGTGACCCAGGGTAAGGGCACTCAGGTTCACGCGGCCAGCGGCGCCCCGGTCGGTCAGACGATCTGGCTGCAAACGACGAACAACAACAACTATGTCAGCACCCGCACCGATCAGACCAATGCCCCTCTGCAAGCCAGCATTACCCAGGTACAGGCCTGGGAAGAGTATGATGTGGTTGATGCTGGCGGTGGACTGATCGCTCTCAGATCGCACGCCAACAACAATTATGTCAGTGTGCGTATCGATCAGACCAATGCCCCTCTGCAAGCTACAGCGACCCAGGTGCAGGCCTGGGAGGAGTTTACCTGGCTGCCGCAGAGCAATGGCACGATTGCTTTGCAGGCGGTGGCGAACGGCAAGTATGTCAGTGCTCGCACCGACCAGACCAATACGCCGTTGCAGGCCAGTGTGACCCAGATTCAGCAGTGGGAGCAATTCAAATGGGGTCTGGTGGGCGGAGCGGCCACGCCCAATTTTGGTCCCAACGTCTTTGTCTTTGATCCCACGATGTCCAGTTCAACTATTCAAAATACCCTGACATCGATTTTCAATCAGCAACAGACCAACCAGTTCGGCACCAATCGTTACGCCTTTTTGTTCAAGCCGGGGAGCTATCACGTCGATGTCAACCTCGGCTTTTACACGCAGGCGCTGGGTCTGGGTCTGCTGCCGGATGCCGTGACCATCAACGGCGCGGTGCATGTCGAAGCGGATTGGATGGGCGGAAATGCCACGCAGAACTTCTGGCGCAGTGCCGAGAACATGGCCATCGTCCCGTCATCCGGGACTGATGTCTGGGCGGTGTCCCAGGCCGCCCCTTTCCGGCGCATGGACGTGCATGGCAACATGCAACTGGACGACGGCGGCTGGTCAAGCGGCGGCTTCCTGGCTGATACAGTAGTCACGGGCCAGGTCAATTCGGGTTCGCAGCAGCAATGGTTGTCGCGCAATGATCAACTGGGAAGCTGGAACGGCTCGAACTGGAATATGGTCTTTGTGGGCGTCAACGGTGCCCCGGCTCAGAGCTTCCCCAATCCGCCTTACACGGTGGTGGGTCAGGCGCCAACGGTGCGCGAGAAGCCATTTCTCTACATCGACTCGGCGGGCAATTATCAGGTCTTTGTCCCCGCGCTCAGGAACAATGCGCAGGGGGTAAGCTGGAGCAGCGGTTCTCCGGCGGGAACCTCTCTGCCCATCAGCCAGTTCTACATTGCCCATCCCGGCGACTCGGCGGCCACCCTCAATACGGCCCTCTCCCAGGGGCTGAATCTGCTGTTCACGCCCGGCGTCTACGCGCTCAATGATACGCTCCGCGTGACCCGTGCCAACACCGTTGTCCTGGGTCTGGGCCTGGCGACTTTGGTGCCGCAGAACGGCGTCGTACCCATGACCGTCGCGGACGTGGATGGTGTCTCAATCGCCGGTCTGCTGTTCGACGCCGGTTCGGTCAACTCGTCCATGCTACTCCAGGTGGGACCAGCCGGTTCGTCACAGAGCCATGCCAGCAATCCAACCCTGCTCAGCGATGTCTTCTTCAGGATCGGCGGCGCTGGCGTAGGGAAGGCCACGCAAAGCCTGGTGGTCAATAGCAACAATGTCATCCTGGACGACCTCTGGCTCTGGCGCGCGGATCACGGTAGCGGCGTCGGCTGGACCTCCAACACCGCCGCCAATGGTCTGATTGTGAACGGCAATAACGTCACGGCCTATGGTCTGTTCGTGGAACACTATCAGCAGTACCAGGTCATCTGGAACGGCAACGGTGGGCGCACCTACTTCTTCCAGAACGAACTGCCCTATGATCCGCCCAATCAGGCCGCCTGGATGAACGGCAGCACCAATGGCTACGCGGCCTACAAGGTAGGAGCCTCCGTTACCAGCCATGAAGCCTGGGGACTGGGCAGTTACTGCTACTTCAATGTCAATCCCGGTGTGGTTGAAGCTCACTCCTTCGAGGTTCCCAACACCTCCGGGGTCAAGTTCCACGATCTTGTCACCGTCTCGTTAGGCGGCACCGGCACCATCAGCCATATCATCAACAACACTGGCGGTCCCTCGAACTCCAGCACCAACGTGGCTAATCTGGTCAATTATCCCTGAGTGCTTTGAAAAAGTGATGCCTTGCTACTAAAAGGGCCAGGCCGCTGATTTCTGATCAAGATCAGCGGCCTGGCCCTTTTGTCATATCCTTTTTAGACCAATTTTTTCAACCTGGAAAATCCATTAAAGCCTTCTCTGGAGCCGCTTGGGGACATACCACTTTGTCAAAACGCCGCTTGCTCGTTTTCCTCTTTTTGACATGACTGACGCATTACTCTCTTAGCGGATAGTGAGGAGATAGTGGAGGACAAAGACAGTGGTGAACAAGTGGAGGGATGAGCTGTGTTTTTCAGAATTGTCTATGAATTTCTGTGCATCTGTGCCTTGTGCGTAGTATGGCCTGATACTGGTGTGGTAAGCGGAAGATGGTTGATGGCGATGATGGCGCGTATGAACGGTGGCTGGCGAGCATGGAAAGCCGTGCTAGTTCGTCGTTGTCTGGCTATGGGTCTGAAAATGTTCTGTCAGAGCTATCTCTGCGCAGAAGCGGTTCCTTTTCTATGGAACGTTGATCTTATCCATAAATGCGTGCAGCCTGAGAGGTTCTTTCGCAGTTGTTTCAGTGTTCCAGGGATATCTGTAAGGACGTGTTTCGCTTTCCATGTTCGCGTAGAACGTCGTTATCCACTGCTGCTTTGATTGTGCGCGCCTTTCTCCCCTTTTTTCGGGCTCTTTCATGCTATACTGAGTTCGCTTGTTGCGGAAAATCGAGAACAGGGGGACAACAAAATATGCGTATTCAGGGGTTGCATCATGCGCAGATAACGATTCCTAAAGGAGCTGAGGAGGAGGGACGTGCTTTCTATTGTGGCATGCTAGGCTTGCCGGAGATTGAGAAGCCGGAGGCGCTCCAGGGGCGCGGCGGTTTCTGGCTCCAGGTCGGTGATCGCCAGGTACACGTGGGTACCGAGGATGGAGTTGAGCGCAGGGCATCAAAGGCCCACCTGGCCTATGAGGTTGAAGATGTTCTTGCCTGGCGCTCTTACCTGGAGCAGCATGGTATTACGGTGCTGGACGCCGTACCCATTCCCGGCTTTGTGCGTTTTGAGGCTCGCGATCCTTTCGGCAATCGCTTTGAGTTTATTCAGCCTGAATAAGCGCCTGCCCTGGCGCCAGGATTCTTCCGAGTGCAGACCACCAGCATCTGGTGGCCTCTGGCTTGCCTTGTCTCTCGCCGTGGCAGTGTGAGGGGCGGGTGCCTGGAAGTGGCGCCAGGAAGGGGTGCGGATCAGTCTGATGCCTGTTCGGCGCTCCCTGCCTCCAGTTGGAGCGTCCAGCCGGTGGCGGTGGAGAAGCGGCGCGCGATCTCTTCCTGTTCCTGGGGACCGGGCAGGTTGGTGACGACCAGATGCAGGAGCTGTTCTTCGGGGAAGAGGGTTTTCCCGCTCAACTGGCTGGTGTCTGGGAGCAGGCGTTGGGCTGTGCTGACCAGCGCCTTCTGGTGAACGTGGGGATGGAGGTAGACCCGCCAGCCGGTTTCCTGTTCCAGCGAGGCGATCAACTCCGCGTGCTGCTCGCCGGCTTTCTCTGGAAAATGGAAGTGGAGCCAGAAGATTTTGAGCCGGCTATCCACGCCTATACGGTAGAGCTCGACGCTACCACGAAAGGCGGCGCTGATGCAGGCCAGAGCCTCGCCCTGAGCCATACGCGGCGCCTGCTGGATGTCTTCGCGTGAACCGGGGACGGTGATGGTGAGCTGCCAGCCGGTTTCCTGCTCGAAGTATTCCTGAGCAGCCAGCACCTCCGCCTGGGGTGCTTCACCCTGGCACTGAATCAGGACCGCCTGCTGCTGGTGGTAAATGGAGGGAGACCCGCTGGCCCGCAGCCCTGCGGGGAGCACCTTGCGGGCCATAGCGGCCAGGGCTTCCTGGTGAATGCCATCCGGGACGTGGACCTGCCAGCCAGTGCGCGTCTCTACCTCAGCGAAGCGCTCAACATAGCGCTGGCGGGCGATTTCGGGAAAGTGAAAGCGCGCGTGCAGCATCCAGCGTCCGGGGTCCGCGCCAACTTTGAGGTAGCCCGGCAGATCGCGCAGCAGACTTTGCGCGGTGTGAATCGCCGCGTGCTGATCCAGGCGTGCGTTCACCGGGGCTGGCGCGGCCTGTGACTGCTGCGTGTCGGCTCTGTCGTCGAACTCCACATCCAGCTCTAGCTGCCAGCCGGTCTGAGCATAGAAGTCTTGTTGCGCTGCTTCCAGTGCTGTCTGCGTGGCTGTACCCTGCGTTTTGATCTGGATCACCTGGCTATCATGATAGATCGACGGGAAACCGCGTTCGCTCAGACCTGGCGGAAGGAGGTGATGCGCCAGCCTGACCAGTTCGCCCTGGTGCGCGCGTGGAGCGATCTGCACCTGCACCCCGGCCTCTTCGGCAATGGCGGTCAGACGCTCGGCGTACTGCTGGCTGGCAATGGCGGGGAAGTGGAAGGCCAGGGTGACCTCTCCACTCTCAGGATCGATGCTGCGCCGGTAGAGGTCAGGCGCGTCTCCCAGGTGTTTCTGGATGATCTCCTGAATCCAGTTCTGGTCAGGACGCGGCGCCTCTTCGGGCACTTCCAGGGCTTCGCTCCATTCGGGCGCCAGCATATAGAGCGCCAGACCCTCGCCTTCCATCAGCGTGCGTTGCTGCATAAAGATCAGGGGATTCTTATAGAGAATCTTGGCAATCGCCAGCCGATCATCCAGCGCGGTAGCTGAAACGCCGGCGAGCTGGCAGAGATCGCCCAGGGTATAGGTCGCGTCTTCCTGACAGTGGCGGGCCAGTTCGTGCGCCGAGATCCGGCGGCGCTTACGTCTGCCTGCTTTGACGAGATCATCCAGCCCTGCGGCGATGCCGAAACGGTCCGCGAGCATTTCATCGGTTGGCTCGCCCAGCACGTCAAGAATGGCGTTGAATGGGTAGCGCGAGCGCACAAAGTCGACGCCGCGCGGGTGCTGAACGCGAATCCTGGCTCCCGGCTCAATGCTCTGGCAGAGCACGGGTTTGCTACTGCCGGGGCTGATCTCGGTGAGCAGGATTTTGCCCACCAGATCGCTGAGGAAATCGCCCGGCTCCTCCTCGCTCTGCCCGCGCACCCGGTAGGCTTCCTCAAGCGCCTGCTGACGAATGAAGTAGCGCTGTTCATAGTCGCTATCCAGCACGTCCAGCACGTTAGCTGTTTCGCTTTCGCTGGCGTGTCCATACCATGTATTCGCCAGCTCGCGCGCGGTGACAATGCGCAGGGAAGGTACCTGGGAAACAGTCTGCCAGAGTTCCGGCAGCATTTCCGGGGTCAGCCTGCGTCCCTGGCCAATGTCCATCGGGAGCGCTGGCAGGGTCTGCACCTGCTCACCGCGCGGACGATGTTTGCTCTGAGTGCCCTGGGGTACGAGGGTCGAGCCATTTTCGGGCAGCAGTACCTCCGTCTCTACCAGCAGACGGCGCAGGGCCAGGCGTGCCTCTTCATCTCCATGCACCAGGGCGACCTTGCGCGGCTTGAGCGCCGCCGCGTAGGCCGCGAGTTCCCCGCCATCGGCGTGAGCGCTCAGACTATATTTCGCCACGTGGCAGCGCACCTGGACAGTTGTGCCGTCCAGGTCCAGTGTGCTATCTTTCTTCTCGGCCAGGTCCAGCAGACGCTTGCCCGGCGCCTCCTCGTCCTGGTAGCCAGTAATCAAAATCGCCGCCTGCTCTTGCGCCGCCAGGCGTTTGGCGTACCACACGCTCGGCCCGCCAGTCAGCATACCAGAGCTGCTGAGGATACAGGCTGGCGGACCGGCCAGGATGCGCTCGCGTTCGCGCTCATCACGCACGAAGGAGACATTGCGCCCGGTGAAAGGCAGAAAGCCCTTGCGAATCTGGCGCTGCAAAACCGGCGGCAGCGCTTCGGGCAGCAGCAGATAGGTATTGCAGACGCGCCTGACCAGCCCATCCACGTAGATGGGGAAATCGGGGATCTGTCCTTTCTCCTGAGCGGCTTGCAACACCAGGAGAATCTCCTGGCCGCGTCCCAGACCGAAGCAGGGGATCAGCGTATGGCCGCCGCGCGCGATGCTCTCGGCCACGGCCTGAGCCAGACGCTGCTCCTCGCCCTGGCGGTTCGGGTGCAGGCGCGCCCCATAGGTGGACTCCAGCACCAGCAGATCGCACTGTGGCACCGGCGGCGGAACTGCTCCCAGCACAGTGCGCTGCGACGTGCTGCTGATATCGCCTGAAATGACCACCGTGCCGTCCGGGCCGGTAAAGCTAAAACTGACCGCGCCGGCGATATGGCCTGCCCGGCTGGCGTGAATGCTTACATGAGGGATCTGAGGCAAGGTCAGCGTCTCACCGACAGGCAGCGGACGCACCTGATTGAGCATACTGCCGACCAGCTCAGGGGGATAGAGTGGAATTTCCATCTCTTCGGCGGCCCGGCGGCTCATAATTCTCAACGCATCGGCCAGCATCACCTCCATCAGCAGACCGGTTGCCCGCGAAGCAAAGATCGGAGCCGTGGGAAAGGCCTGGTGGACCAGGGGCAGCGCGCCGATATGATCGGCATGGGCGTGGGTGACAAAAATCGCCCGCACATCCTTCCCCTCTAACAGCGCCAGGTCCGGCAAGGGATCACTTTTACGATCCACGCGCACACCCGCGTCGACAATAATCCATTGATCGGCAATTTCTACCGCCAGACAACTCGCGCCAACTCCGCTGGCGCCACCCACAAAGACGACCTGCATACCATCTGCTCCTTCTCATTGCTTCCGCGTTTGCAAGAGAGCTGCGCAGGGACGCTGCACGTT
>DASZXF010001092.1:0-12276 GCA_035546055.1 Ktedonobacteraceae bacterium | reverse complement strand
GAGGGCGGGACGCGGGCGGCACTGAGCCATTTGCTGGTCCTGGGTCATCGCCGCATTGCCCACCTGGGCGCGCATATCGACGTGGAGACCTTTCGCGTGCGCCAGCGCGTCTATCAGAGCCAGTTGCGCGAGGCGGGTTTGTCTGTGCGCGAGGACTACCAGGTGACAGCTGGAGTTGATCTGGAGGAAGCCTGCCGGGCGGCGCTGGGGGTTTTGCGCGGCGCGCAACCGCCGAGCGCCTTTTTCTGTGATGACGATCTGATGGCAGCCGGTGTGTACCGGGCGGCGCGGCAGGCGGGCCTGCGGGTGCCTGCTGACCTCTCTATTGTCGGTTTCGCTGATAGCCTGGTGGCCCGTTTGCTTGATCCCGCCCTGACCACGGTGAGCATTCCCGCGCTGGAAATTGGTCGGCGCGCCATGGAATTATTGCTGACCTGCCTGGAGACGGATGTCTCGCCCTTTGTCGAAACTATTCCCCTGGATTTCGTCGCGCGCGCCTCAACGGCGGCTCCGCGAGATGATCTGGCGGTTCTTTAGCAGTGAGCAAGTCCTGTGCTTGCTCTGGTCCATTGTCGAGAGGATCGGCTTCGATGTCTATGAAAAAGAAGGATAGCTCTGTGCGCTGGCGCGGATTTCTTTTAATGTCGCTGGCGTCCAGCATGTTCGGTCTGGGGACGGTGCTGGCCAAACTGCTGGGCGAGGCGTTTAATCCCTTTTTTGTCTCCTGGCTTTCCCTGCTCTGCGGCGGGGTAATTGTCTCCGCTGCTCAACTGGTGCGGCGGAAACCACTGCTGCCGCGTTTGACCGCTGCTGGTTGGATTGATCTGATTGCGCTGGGAGGTATTGGCACTGCCATGCCGCTGCTCTGCGTGGTCGCGGGACTGGCGCAGACCAGCGCGATTACTGGCAGTTTTTTGCTGCAATCGCAGGGACCGGCAGCGATTCTGCTGGCCGTGCTCTTTCTCAAAGAGAAAATGACCTGGAAGCAGGCCGGGGGTATTGCTCTGCTGATCGTCGGTAGCTTGCTGGTGATTGTGCGTGACCTGCGCGGTCCGCTCCAGATTGAGGGAGGACAGGGCGATCTGCTGGTCTTGCTGGCCGCTCTGGGTCTGGGCTTCTCCTATATTCCTGGCAAGCGGCTGACCAGTCAGGGCGATGCCTGGCAGATCATTTTGTTGCGCCTCTTTGTGGGTTCGCTGCTGATCGTGCCTTTTCTGCCTTTCCAGACGACCACCTTGCTCGTTCCCCTGAGTATTACTCTGGCCGGTATCCTGGCGCTGTACATTGTCACTAACTTTGGCCTGGCCTATGTTTTTCAGCAGATGGGCCTGGGTTTGCTGCAAGCCTGGGAGTCCGCTGTGCTCATGCAAAGTCTGCCGCTCTTTGGCACCCTTTTTGCCCTGCTCATCCTGCACGAGTCCATCACACCTCTGCAGATTATTGGCGGATGTATCATCCTGCTGGGCGGTTTTCTGGTCATATGATCTACACCACGCCCTGGAAATGCGCCAGGAGACGGTCTGCCAACCAGGCGGGCAGCCTCCTGGCGCATTTCCGCAAAAGCCTGCGCTTGCCGGAATAGATATAGGTAGAAATATAGAACGTATTTACCAGTGCGCAGGGAAGCCAGGGAAATAGCGAGGCAAATCATGACCTATCAAGTAGCCGCCCTCACTTTTGCAGCTATTCAGAGAGAACTGGCCGATGCCGATCATAGCGTGCGCAAAGAGGCCATCCACAAGCTCATGCGTTACCAGCGTGAGATGGCTTTGCTACCGCTGTTAGAACTGCTGCAAGATGCGCGCAGCGATGTACGCGTGAGAGCGGTGCAGGCATTGGGACAGTTGAAAGACCAGCGCGCGCTGGAACCGCTGCAAGCTTTGCTCAAGGATCGCAGCGCCAGTGTACGCGTTCATGTGATCGGCGTGCTGGGCGACTCTGGCGAACGCAGTCTGGCGCCGGAGCTACACTACTTGCTCAAAGATCCTGGCCGGCGCGTGCGCCAGGCGGCAGCGCGTGCCCTGGGACAATTGCGTAATCCCGCTTCCCTGCCTCTGCTGCTGGCCTATCTTCCCCGGGCTGAGAACGCAGAGCTTCTATATCTGGTACCGGCCATTTGTGATTTTGACCTGCCGGAGGCGATCATGCCCCTGCTCGCTCTCTGTGAGGCGGATAGAACGCGCCTGGGAAGCGTTGCTACGGGCCTGGCTCGTTTAGGCGCTGGCTCTACTCCGCTGCTGCTGCAACTCCTGGCTGATCCGCAAGCTTCGCCGATCACCAGGCAATGCATTATCATCTCATTGCGTTTGCAACCGCGCCAGGGGAGTGTGCCATATTTGCTCCAGGCGCTTGAAGACAGTGACGCGGACGTGCGCAGTTATGCCGTAAGCACGCTGGGCTGCCTGCAAGGTATTGATGTGCGGAAATGGTTCGTGCGCGCGCTGTCCGATGCCTGTTCATCGGTGCGTTGGAACGCGATTTATGCGCTCTCGAAGCTAGAACCAGAGCCATCGGCGATTGATCCGCTCACCGCCTGCCTGTCTTCCGCAAGCAGACTGGAGGTTGAGTTTGCTACGCGTGAACTGGCGCGTCTGCAAGCTTTCCGCGCTGTGCGAAGATAGACAGATAAAGATTAAAATATGCTCAGGAATCTAAAATGTCGTACAACCTGCTGATCTGGCCTGGCAGGCTGTCCGACGCTTTTTTTGTCTGGCGAGTCGCTCGATGATGAAGCGGATAAGCGGAGAGTGCTCAGCGCAGGCACATATAAAAGAGGGCGGGTGTGACACTTTTTGCGGGGTGAGAGGCACGCGGGAGCCTTCCTCGACGTGCCCTCGCCGCAAAAAAGAATGCCATGCATAGCTATTGCAAGCCGGTCAGGAAGAGTCCGCGCGCCATGATTTCGCCGGCCAGGGTAAAGACAACAATCAGGTAGAGCATGCCGGTCGCTGACTGGAAAGAGCGGTCGCGCACCAGTTTCCAGGAGAGCGCACCGAGGACCAGCGGAACGGCGAAGCCCACCAGCAGGCGCAGCCAGCCGATGGCCGTCGTGCTCAGAGGTGTCACTGTAGGCACATCCGACGGCTTGACCGTGACCGTGGCCGAAGGCGCGGGAGTGCTGGCCGGTGTGGCGGTAGCGACAACAGCCGGCGTGCTCTGCGCGCTGGTGCTGGCCTGAGCGGGGGCTATCTGCGCGCCCGCCGCGAGGAAGAAAATGAGTTGCAGCAGCACGCCCAGCACAACCAGCGTGGTAGAGAACAGCAGCGGCTTCTCAGTCATGGCTGGCGTGACCAGGTACCAGTGACCCAGCCACATCGCGGTCATCACGCCGCCCAGCGCCAGGGCAGCGGCGAAGAAGCCCGCCACCGCCAGTCCGCCGCCCAGGCCGGAACCGCCCATGGGATGATAGATCATGCCCAGCACAAAGAGGGAACTCAGACCGGCCAGCACCGCCAGTCCGCCGCTGATCATACGCAGAACATAGAGCACACTGACGCGTGGCTTCTCCGTTTTCTCCGCTGGCTTGCTGCCATCATTCGCGATGCCGGCTTTTTTGTCCAGCAGCAGAAAGATCGTATAGGGAATCAATAAGAGCAGGAAAAGCAGAACGGGCGTGCCCAGGTAGCCAGTCCAGCTGTGATCGAGCAGTTTGAACGAATTCAGCAGATCGGGTGTCGAGAAGCCGAGTTGAAACAAATAGGTCAGCCCGGTCAGGAACAGATAAATAAAGGCGTAGAGGACGAGAAAATTGCGCTTCACCGCATGGCGCCAGTCCAGCAGGTACATTACCGTGAACTGCCCCACGCACAACTCTAACAACACAATGAACAACATCAATGGCAGCGTGAGCATGGCTTTTATTTCAATCCTTTTTCGTGCTTCGTTTCGATCAGGGTGGGAGGTCCACCAGTCATATGCTGCGTCAGATTATAGCGCTTTTGGTCCACCCATGAAAAGCCCCCGCACAATGCCATCATCAGCGCATGATGTCCAGGGAGCGCGCTCATGGCCCCGGCAAGTGAGAGCAGCCAAAAGGTCGTGGCTGAGAGAAACGGGTGAACGAGCGGGAGAACGGCTTCATCAGGAGCGGCTTTTTTTACTCCTTGCCTGAGCATCCTTGCTCTCAGGTAGAAGAAAGGGAGGGTTGTGCATAAAACCGTCAGGCCGTTACGAGCCAGGGGTTCAGGCTGCTGACAGGTCGAAGACGGCGATTTCTGGCCGACAATCGAAGCGAATGGGCAGCTCCAGGATGCCGAGGCCGCGATTAGTATATAGTTGCAAGTTATCGATGTTGTAGAGGCCGCTGGGATATTTGCGGCAGAGCACAGGCAGGAAGATGGGGCCGTGTAGAGGGATGCAGACCTGGCCGCCGTGTGAATGACCGGAGAGTTGCAGAGCGATGCGTTTATTCGAGGCAGCCACATCGGCGAAATCGGGTTCATGGACCAGCAGAATGGCCGCGCCCTCCGCCGGCAGGGAGTCCGTCAACTGATTAAGCAGGGATAGGTGGCTCCAGATCGGTGCTGGTGTGCCCTCGTTCTCTGGCCAGAGGTCGTCCATACCCACCAGGTGGAGCATTTGATCACCGCGCCGAAGCGTGTAGGTCATGTTGGGCAGTTCTTTGACATTGCCCTGGCGTAAGCCGCTGCGCACCCACTCCACACCGGCGGGATGGTCGTGGTTGCCCAGCACGCCAAAAACCCCATCCTTCGCCCGCAATGCGCTCAACTTCGCCAGCGTGTTCGTCAAACCGGGGACGTAGGTAGTGACGAAATCGCCGGTAATCACGATTATATCGGCCTGCAACTGGTTGACGGTGTTGACAATATCGATAACTCGCTCCTCCGTCATAAATTTGACATCGGCGTGAATATCGGTGATTTGCACAATGCGATAGCCATGAAAAGCGCTGCCGAGTTGCGCCAGCCGCATTTGATGGTGCGTAATATCGATCCAGCCAGGTTCAATATTGCGGGCGTAATAGTACGTGCCGGCTCCCAGCGCACCCACACTGAGCGGCGTGACGATGCTGCTGATCAGACAGCCGCGTAGAAACGAGCGCCTTTTCATCTGACCTTGCCCTGTCTGTTTTTGCGCAGGAGCCGGGGTTGCCTGCGCCTGTTCAGCAGCGGTAACGTGATCACCAGCGGTGGTGGTCGCCGGCGTCGTCTCAGGGGGAAGTGGCTGATTCTCAGCCGGGGTTACTGGCTGTTTTGATGATTCTGACATGAAAGTAAAGCGTAATCCCTTCATAGTTTAGTATGGAACATATCCATTTTTTATTGGCGAAGAGCACAAACAGACCATATACGTGTATCTCTCCGCCCCTATCTACGATTTTCTCGCAGCGGAAGTTACCTGTCCTATCAGAATATGGCCCAAACAGGTGCGTCCTGCCGGCGATGAGGCCGTCGACACCGAATTTTGCCAGTCAGCCACGTCTTCTTTATGAAGGAACGCGTGGCTGCGGGGTTTTCATAATCTCTTCTCAAGTTGGCATTGATGTGATATTGTATATGGGAATTTTTCTACAAAATATGGCCAGACCTAAGATGATAGATCAAAAAGTGTGTGAATTCTTCTATTTGAAACAGCGAGCAGCCATGCAGGGAGAGAGAGTATGTTAGAGCGCAAGCAGCTCGGCCATTATCGCCTGCTTCAACGTCTGGGCAGCGGTGGCATGGGAGACATTTACCTGGCCCATGACATACGCATTGAGCGCCAGGTCGCTCTCAAAATGATACGCGCGGAGGTCAACCCTTACGCGGAAGCGCCGGCAAGCTCGGATAAGCAGCGGCTTTTTCTGCGCGAGATGCAGGCGATTACGCGTCTTGACCATCCACATATTTTGCCACTCTATGATTTTGGTGAAGAACGAGACGGAAATACCATGATTACGTATATGGTCATGCCCTATCGTCCCGAAGGCTCGCTGGTTGATTGGTTGCAAAAACAGGGAAGTGTGGCGCGTCTGAGCTTTCGAGATGTGGCGTATTTCGTCGAACAGGCGGCTGAGGCGTTGCAACATGCTCACGATCATCAGTTAATTCACCAGGATGTCAAGGCCAGCAATTTTCTGGTGCGCGATCATCCTGGCTATCCCCTGCCTGATCTGCTGCTCTCCGATTTTGGGATCGCGCGGGTGATGTCCGCCGCCTCTACGGCCAGTCAAAGTGTGCGCGGGACTCCTACCTCGATGGCGCCGGAGCAGTGGCAGGGACATCCTGAGCCCGCCACCGACCAGTACGCGCTGGCCGTGCTGGCCTATCTCTTGCTGACCGGGCGTCCGCCGTTTACCGGGCGCCTGGAGCAACTGCTGCATCAGCACTTATCGGTAGCGCCTCAGCCGCCGAGTATGCCGAATCCGGCCATTCCACCTGATCTTGACAGCGTGATTTTAACGGCCTTGAACAAGGCTCCGGCCAGGCGTTTTGGTTCAGTCATGGCTTTCGCGCGGGCTTTTCAACTGGCGGCGGCGGTGCCAGGTTTTGCTTTGCCTGTTCAGGCGAGTCCGGTCACGCCATCCCCCGCTGCGGGACATCCGCCGTTGGCCGCGCCGGTGGCGCTTGAGGCGCCCGGCCCCCAGGCCGCCGGTTTTGCGCCGCCGCCTGTCGCGTCCGCGCCGATCTACGCCGGAGCAGGTGATGCTGCCCTTCGTCAGCCCGTCGCGCCGCCGGCCACGCCTGATCCATTGAAGAGCGTGCCTACCATCGCCTCCAGTGCGCCGCCGCAGTATCCTCAGCCGCCAGTGGTTTTGCCGCCAGTGCCGGAGCAGCCGCCATCGGTCTATCCGCCATTTCAGGGACAATCGGCACCGGTCTATCCTCCGGTGTACCAGGAGTCGGCAGTGCCGGCGTATCCAGTCTATCAGGAACCATCGGCGCCCGGCTATCCGCCCTATCAGCAATCAGCGCCACAGTATCCGCCGGTTCCATATGCCCCGAATGTGCCGACTGTCCAGCCGCCAGCGGTGCCGGTGGGCGGATCATCGCGCCGCCAGCTCGTCTGGGGACTGGTCGCGGCTTGCCTGGCTATCGTGTTGATTGTCTCAGGGGTGATCGGCGTGAGCGCCTACCAGAATCATATCTATCAGACCAACGCCCAGGCGACAGCGGACGCGCAAGCGACCGCCAATGCGCAGAGTACTGGCGTGGCCCAGGCTGCTCAGGCGACCTCGACCGCCGGTGCCGCCCAGGCCACAGCTCGCGCGCAGGCCACGGTGAGCGCGCAGGCCACGGCGACCGCCCAGGTAGTCCTCAACCATCCCTATCCCTCCTATATGTCGGGTAGCGGCACGCTGGTTCTGTCCGATGCGCTGCAAGGTCCAGACAACTGGCGCAACTCCAGCAATAGCACTTTTGGCGGTACGTGTCAGTTCACCAACGGTTCCTTCCATGTCTCGCAGAGCCAGCCCCGGCGCTTTTATTACTGCCGGGATACCACAACTTTCAGCAACTTCGCGCTGGAAGTGCAGATGAACATCATCCAGGGCGATTGCGGCGGCGTGGTGATTCGCGCCAGCGGGGACAAGCTGTACTACTTTTCAATCTGTGCCAACGGCACCTATAGCGTGTGGAAGTATGTTGATAACAGCGGTTCAAGTGCCGTCGAACTGACCAGTGGTGGTAGCGGAGCCATTGGCGGCGGCGTCAACGTGGTGGGCATCGCCGCCAATGGCTCGTCGATGCTGCTCTATGTCAACCGCCGGCAGGTTGCCAGTGTCGATGATGGCAGCTTTGCCAGCGGCACTATAGCTCTGGCGGCCCAGGATAACACAAATTCAACCGAAGTCGCCTATAGCAACCTGTGTATCTGGGCATAAGCCCTGAAAAGCAGATGAATCATTCCCGGCTTGGAAGCCAGACGACTCCTGAAGGGCCAGGAGTTGCCTGGCTTCCAAGCTGTTTTTACTGCGAAATCTGCGGCATACGCATCTGGGCAGCGGCCACAGCTTCGGCGGGATACTCATAGTCCGTCAGTTTCCCGGAGAAATAGGCATCGTAGGCGGACATATCGAAGTGGCCGTGTCCGCTGAGGTTGAAGACGATCACGCGTTCCTGGCCAGCCTCCCTGGCTTCCAGAGCCTCGTTAATAGCGGCGCGGATGGCGTGGCTGCTTTCGGGGGCTGGAATAATGCCTTCAGCACGGGTAAACTGGACGGCAGCCTCGAAGACGCTGGTCTGATGATAAGCTTTCGCTTCGATGATGCCCTCGTCATGCAGCAGAGAGATCAGCGGAGCCATGCCATGATAGCGCAGACCGCCCGCATGGATGCCAGCCGGTACAAAGTCGTGTCCGAGGGTATGCATTTTGACCAGCGGAGTCATGCCGACCGTATCGCCAAAGTCATAGGCGTAGATGCCGCGCGTCAGGCTGGGGCAGGCCATGGGTTCGGCGGCCAGGAAGCGTGTTGGCAGACCTTTGCGGCGCGCCTCGCCGATGAAGGGGAAGGCCAGGCCCGCGAAATTACTGCCGCCGCCGGTGCAGCCGATAACCACATCGGGATAGTCGTCGGCCAGGGCGAACTGGAGTAGCGCTTCCTGACCGATGATGGTCTGGTGGAGCAGCACATGGTTGAGCACACTGCCCAGCGAGTATTTCACCTTGCCGCCGCTTTTGGCCGCTACTTCGACCGCTTCACTGATGGCGATGCCCAGGCTGCCGGGACTTTCAGGGTTCTGTGCCAGGATGGCGCGTCCAGCGTCGGTCAGGTTAGTCGGGCTGGCGTGGACGGTACCACCGAAGGCTTCCATCAGGTGACGGCGATACGGCTTTTGTTGGTAGCTGACCTTGACCATGAAGATCTCGACCTCGACACCGAAGAATGCTCCGGCCATCGCCAGCGAGGAGCCCCACTGGCCCGCGCCTGTTTCGGTTGAGATCTTCTGAATACCCTCCTGCTTGTTGTAATAGACCTGCGGCACAGCGGTATTCGGCTTGTGGCTGCCTGCCGGGCTGACGCCTTCATATTTATAGTAGATGCGCGCGGGCGTGCTGAGAGCCTGTTCCAGACGCCGGGCGCGAAAGAGCGGGCTGGGCCGCCATTGCCGATAAATCTGCCGCACCGCTGGCGGGATTTCGATGTATGGCTCGGTGCTGACCTCCTGCTGGATAATCGCCAGCGGAAACAGCGGCGCCAGGTCAGCCGGGCCAACCGGTTGCCGGGTACCGGGATGCAACACCGGGTCAGGTGAGCGGGGCAGATCAGGCGCGATATTGTACCAGGCGGTAGGCATCTTGTCTTCATCCAGCATATACTTGACGTGGGTACTATCAGGCATAACAGGTTGCTCCTTTCTCAACTCGAAAATACAGGTTGTCAGAACTATATCATACTCTGTGCTCGGGCGGAGCATCGTGTATGTTACTTCAGCGGAAAAAACGGCAAAGATGGATGGATGATTCAACCTGCTGTTCCATCTATACGTATATTAGAAGAGAGACACATGCGGGAGTGGTCAAGGTTGACAGGGGTGGTTTTGCACCCTACAATACATCCACCAGGTATCTGTGTGTGTAATCTTGCGGATTTTCTGCGCAGGAGTGAGAAGAGTCCATGCCGCGTTGTCCTAATCCTCGGTGTAGTACCGATTATCCACCAGGCACATTTAAGTGCGTCAAGCCCAACTGTCAGTGCTTGCTGCCAGAAGCGGTCATTGCTGGCCGCTATCGCATCGAGACGTTGTTGGGCCTGGGTGGCATGGGCGCTGTTTACCGGGCCAGCGATACCTTTGAGATGCAGCAGGTCGCCTTGAAAGTGATCCAGACCGCCAGCCGCAACATGGATGAGGCTACAGCGGTTGAGCGCTTTCGCCGTGAGGCCCGCTATGCTCATCAACTCAAACATAAAAATATTGTGCCGGTGCTCAATTTTGGGCAGGATGGTTCGCTGCTCTATCTGGTGATGCCGCTGGTGACAGGGGGCACGCTGAAAGATTTGCTGAAGGCTGAAAAGCCGCTGGCTCTGCCGCTGGCCCTGCGCTATCTGCGCGACCTGGCGGAGGCCATTGACGCCATTCACGAGCATCCTCTGCGGGTAGTCCATCGCGATATCAAGCCCTCGAATCTGCTCATTCACCAGGACGATGGACGCCTGGTCATTGCCGACTTTGGCATTGCCCGCGCCATGCAGAAGGAGCGTCCGCTGACGCAAAGCGGCTGGGCGCTGGGCTCGGAGCATTATACCGCGCCGGAACAGGGCCAGGGCAAGGCCGAGCCCGCCAGCGATATCTACTCGCTTGGGGTAGTGGCTTACCAGATTTTAACCGGTCTGCTGCCTTTTCAGGCCATTGTGCGCAGCCGCGCGGCCAAGCTGCCCTGTCCCAGCGAACTCAATCGCGAATTGCCCACCGCCGTCGATGATGTGGTGTTTCGTGCCATTGACAATGATCCCCTCAAGCGCTATCGCACGGCGCGCGAGTTTGTCGATGCTCTGGATGCGGCGGTCCAACTCCAGGCCAGCAGTTCAGCCGAGCCGACGCGCATCGAGGGTGTGAATAATGTGAATGTGCTGGTCCGCGCGCTGATCCCGGAGAATCCCTGTAGCGTCTGCGGCCAGGAAAATCGCAGCACCTCGCGTTTTTGTCGCCGCTGCGGTCATCGCCTGGACGACACGTCGCCGCTGGTGACAGATGTCTGCCAGGTCGGGTATGTCAGCGACACCGGGCGGAAGTATGTGGCCGAGACCAACGAGGATATGCTGCTGATCGTGCAGGGATTGTGTACCAACCTGGCGCCTCCGCCGCGTCCCTTTGGTCTGTTCGCCGTGGCTGATGGTCTGCGCGACCAGCAGGGCAAGTCTGCGGGCGGGTACGAGGCCAGCCGCCTGGCGATTGAGACGATTACCGATGTGCTTTTGCCGCTGCTGGCTACACCCCTGCCCTCGACGACCTACACCCCCGCCGGCGGACATCGTTCGCACATCTCGCGTTCCTTCGTGGGTCGTAAGCCGCCATCTTTGCCTGAATCGATGCTTGAGCAGTGGATGCGCGAAAGCGTGCGCCGGGCAGGCCAGGTAATTTACCATTGCAATGCCGATTATGAAACCTCGATGGCCAGTACAGTGACAATGGCGCTGGTATACAAACATCGCGCCCACGTGGTGAGCATTGGGGATTGCCGGGCGTATCACTACCGACCGGGCGGCGCGCTGCAATGCCTGACCTCCGATCACACCCTGGCCGCGAACCTCGTCCAGGCCAACCTGCTGAGGCCCGATGAAATCTATGGCAACACCAAGAACAAGCAACTCTATCGCTTCCTGGGACAGTCCAACCAGGTGCAGGTGGACTATTTTGTGCAGGAGGTGGAGGTCAATGACCTGATCCTGCTCTGCACCAATGGCCTCTGGCATATGCTGCGTGATACGCGTTTGCAGGAATTGCTGGCCCGCGATGGCGATCCGCAAAAACTCGCGCGCGTGCTGGTTGACGAGGCGAATCTTGCCGGCGGCGAGGGCAATGTCAGCGTCATTCTGGTCCGCGTGCAATAGCGAAACCTGGACTCCTCATAAACATGAGTTATCCCAGACCTGTAACAGCCACTCTCGGAATAAAATGGCCGCCAAAATCGGCATAACCTGGCTGCGATGAGCAATTGTTACGCTCTGACGGCCAGTATATAACCTCCTCCATAACGGAAATTCCTGGCCGCAAGTGCAAAAAACGGGCATAAAATGGCCGGGAATCCATTTTGTATGCTATACTTTGAGGGATGAGGATTAAGATGTAACACCATATTTTTAGGACAGATACAACAAGAGAAAGAATGCTATGAGATGGATATGGAGCGTCACTCTTTAACAACAACGCAACATCTCATCACAAGAGCCGCGATATTGGAACACGCAGGCGATCACGCTCAAGCGCAAACGGCCTGGCAGGAAGCTGAGCAAATCGTTGCCTCTTTGCCTCGCGGTACCGTACAGGTAATCCTCGCCCGCCAGTTGGTCAAAGCGTTGGCGAAGGTGGGCCACTGGCAGGAGGCAGAGCGCGTCATCTCCTCCATCGGGTCCGAGGATTGGCGAGAGCGAACCATTCGGAGTCTGGCCAAAGCCTGCGCGAAATCCGGTCGCTGGCAGGAGGCAGAACGGGTCACCATGACCATTCCCGGTGAGTCCTATCGCATGATTGCCTTGCGATGCCTGGCCAGGGACTGCGCGAAAGCCAGGCTGTTCCTGGACGCCGAGCGTATCGCTTCCTCCATCACGGATGTGGTCAATCAGGCTATCGCCTTCCACCGGATTGCGACAGCTCTAGCCACAACGGGGTTCCCATC
>DASZXF010001091.1:0-9006 GCA_035546055.1 Ktedonobacteraceae bacterium | reverse complement strand
GGCGGCGGTTCAGATGATCTTTTTCTGACATCCCTCACTGAGATGAAAAGTACCGGCACAACGTTGAATGGCGATGCGACCACGCTCAGCGGTGATATGGATTATTTCTGGTCTACCTTTGAGAGTGCGCGCAGTACATTGCCGCCATGCATTCAGCATATTCTGAGCCAGTTTGAGACAAAGCAGAAAAAGCTCTACGCAACCCAGATCCAGAATCGCCAGAGGCTGGCCAAAGCACTGGGCGACTCGACGACCTTGATCGAGGCCGTCGATAAGTGTTGCGAAACTTCTTTTACCGACCTGACCCTGGCGAATGTCTCACTGACCAATCTTCTCCCAGGGCAATAATGGCGACACGGAGGTTCTGGCCATGGGCTATTCGCTCGATGACCTGTCATATACCAGTCTCAATGACTTTATCGCTCCTTTTCTCACGCAACTGGACAATTTTCAGCCCATAGGGCGCAATTTCGCGGCGACATTTGAGGGCGACAATCAGACGTATTTCACCGATAGCGATGCGCTGGTTAATAAGAAGGTTTTCTGGGGCTTCGGCTCGCAGGCTTTTTTGACCAGTGTGAGCAAACAGATCAGTGATACCGATCCGCTGGTACGCGGTCTGCGCCACGTTTCGGCGGAAACCTACAGTTATCGGCAAAACGTGGAGGCGCTCACGACACAGTACGCAAATCGCATCGTTCAGCAGGTGGATGCGTATGCGATCTATAGCAACCGGGGCATCGGGAGTCTGCGCGATGCCATCGTTGGTTCTGCCCTGGGACAGGTCAATCTCAATACGCTGCTGCAAAGTGGCTCCGTCGCGGTGACGGGTCCGCTCGCCGCCGCGAAACGCTCATTGATGGCGGTGGTCACGGACGTGGCGCAAAGCTCATACTATGAGTATGGTCCACAGACGCCGCAGGAACGGCAGGCGGAAAAGGCGCAGATTGCCAGCGTACAGGGCATGGTTTCCTCGGCTCACGCGCAGGTCAGTCCTATTGTGGAAGCATGGGCCGACGCGCTTTGCCACGCCACCCGCCAGTATGGGGCGATCATCCAAAAAGCTGATGACTACATCACGGCAGGCGATCTGTTCCTGACCATCTTTCATCCCGGCGAGCCAGGGCCAGCGCTCCAGAATACCGACAAACCGATTGAGATTGTGCCTTTTACCATGCCCGATGGTACAACCAGGCTGCTCGTCTATATCGCGGGTACAGATGGCTTTCATATGTTCAACGCCGATAATATTCCGCGCGCCATCGAGTTTGGCAATGATCCCAAAGATACCGCGCCCTATCTGAAGGACGTGGAAAACGCCATCCAGGCCTATCTCACCGAGCATCCCGAACTGAAAAACCCCCAGGTCACGCTGATGGGCTATAGCCTGGGCGGCATGGTCGCCCAATACCTGGCCAACAGGGCCGCGACCTATAGCTCGAATTTCGATAGCGTCATCGCGGTCGGTTCGCCGGTCATGGGACCACCGGCTGAGTTCTCACCGGTCGCAGGCGTTGATTACAAGCTCTATATGGGCACCGGCGACCTGATTCCCCTGCTCTCAAAGCACGAGGCCGAGTTCTCTCCCATTTCAGGGAATGAACTCCATCGCCTGAGTACGGCCTATCAAATGAACTGGAATGACAAACTCCATCAATATATTGATCCATATGATGTATATGGCAGTAGCATCATACCGGTCTCAGATCTACCTTTCACCCATGATAGTATCGCGGGCGAACTGGTGCATGATCTGCCGAACCATGTGATGTATCAGCAGAGCAACATGCTCGAAAATCAGGTCATCACGCAGTTTGACCACGCGACTCAGAGCGGCGTCCCTGAGTATTTCCCTGTGACCAATTTCCACAAGTAAAGGGCGAAGCGTGCCTGAACAACTCACCTTGCGCTTTTCTCTGGAAGAGATGAGCTACCTGCGCCGGGCTCTGAAACTTGACTATCTGCCTGGCCTGGCCCCGCGCGACGAACAAAAGCTGGATGAGGAGCAAGAAAAGCTGCTCCTGAGCGCCGCCGACCGCTCACTGCGGGCGCGCGGCGTGGTACGCCTGATGGACGAGGACCGCCGCGCGATTGACCCGGTGACGGCTGGCCTGCTACGAGCATACGCACAGCCGCAACCGCTGCTCTTTGTGGACAGCTTTCGCGATACCTGGGGCCAGGGACAGTGGCTCTACGCCTTTAACGATCCGGCGATCTTTGAGCAGAGCGAGCCGGAGCCGGGCGTTCTCCAGCTCGCCATTCTGGGCACGCGTGTGGCTCTGCAAACCCGCCTGCGCCAGATTATCCGTCTCTCGCCGAGAAACGGTGCTGACGCGCTGGAGCGGGGACGCCTGCCTGCGGATCTGTTGCAAGAGGGGGCAAAAAGAGCCAGGAGCGAGCCAGAAGAGGCCCGCAGGCTGTTTGCCGGCGAACTCCCGGAGGCCACCGCTCAGGCGCTTGCCAGAGCCTTCCACACCGTCCAGGCGGTCTATTACCTGGCGCGCTGGTCCGCGCACACCACCAGGGTAGAGGCCGCCCTGACCATTCTCCAGGACGAAGATTACCTCTTTGCCCTCGCACTACCAGCAGCGGACTCTTCCCGCCTGGAGGTCATCCCGGCAACAAGCGAGCAGATCTGGACCTACCTGGCACGTCTGCTCCCTCGAAAAGAAAGCTGAACATATGTTAACCGCATCACTCCATTTTGACGTGTGAAAAGCTCGACAGGCGCGTTTTCCCTTGTGTATACTGAGGAGGTAAACCGTTCGCGAAGCGGGAAGGAACATCCTCAGCGACGGCGCGGACAACAGCAAGCAAGGAAGGAGCATCAGACGATGCCGATCCCACCGGAACCCCAAAGCGAGCAGCCGAACACCTATGTGGTGCCGAAGCGCTCTCATCAAGAAGAACTCAACCGTCTCCAGATTCAGGATCACCTGTTCACGACTATGATGGGGGGCGTGCTCCCGGAGCAGCCGGCCTCGACCACCTTCTCACGCGTGCTCGATGTGGGCTGCGGGACTGGCGGCTGGCTGATTGAACTGGCACAGACCATGCCCGCCAGCGTTGTGCTGGTGGGCGTGGATGCGAACCGCACCTTCATCGAGTATGCGCGCGCCCAGGCGGAGGCCGCGCACGTCAGTGACCGCGTGGAGTTTCATGTCGCCGATGCGCTGCGTATGCTCGAATTCCCCACCGGCTTCTTCGATCTGGTCAACCAGCGTACGGGGATGGGCTGGCTGCGCACCTGGGACTGGCGCAAACTCCTGGAGGAGTATCAGCGCGTCTGTCGCCCGGAGGGAGTGATACGCATCACCGAATCTGAATGGGCGGTGAGCAACAGCCCGACCCTTACCCGCCTCTCCGAACTGATCGTACAGGCGTTCTCCAGGGCGGGACACCTTTTCACCCCAACCAGGGATGGTCTGACCAGCCAGTTAGCCCCCCTCTTGCAGCAGCATGGCCTGCAAGGGGTACAGACGCGCGTCTCCACCCTGCACTATCAAGCGGGCACGCCGTCCTGGCGCCCTTTTTTTGAGGATATCACGCTGGTCTTTCGCAATGTCCTCCCGTTCTTGCAGAAATGGACACAGGTGCCGGAAGACTACGAGGAGCTCTATCAGCAGATGCTGCAGGAGATGCAGCAGCCGGACTTCACGGCCACCCTGGATCTGCTGACCGCCTGGGGTCATCCCAAAGAGCCAGATGGCCGCTAATTGTACCAGATAACCAGAATGAGGAGGATGGCTCTTTGTCAAAGCCATCCTCTGCCTGTTTTCATCTCTACTGTCCGGCGGTGAGCGAAAATACGTCAGTTGTGCGCTCTGTCTCGCAATGGCCTGGTCGATGCCGGCGGCGCTGGCCACCTGGCGGACCATCATGCACGTGCGTAGCGCATGAAGACGACTCCTGACGGAAGCGGGTTGGATACGACCAGGCGCAGTTGAATGCGCGATCCCTGGGGGAAAAGCTTCTTGCCATCACCGAGCACAAGCGGATAAACAAACAGGATGTATTCGTCAATCAGATCATGTTCGGCCAGGGTGTGAATCAGTACGCTACTGCCATCGATGAGGATGTTTTTGCCGGGTTGAGCTTTCAAGGCGCGGACTTCCTCGACAACATTGCCACTGATCAGGGTTGAGTTGCGCCAGGCTGAGGTCGTGGTCAGGGTGGTGGAAACCACGTACTTTGGCGTGTTGTTCATGATGTCGCCAAAAGGATCACCGGCTGCCATGGGTTCAAAGGCTCCACCATGGATCTGCCAGGTTTTGCGTCCCAGAAGCAGCGCGTCACTCTGGCTCATTTCCTGGAAGAAGTGCGCGCCAATCTCATCGTGCCAGAACGGCCATGTCCAGCCGCCGTGGGTGAATCCGCCCTCGGTATCCTCTTCCGCGCCCCCAGGCGCCTGCACGACGTTATCCAACGATATGAATTCTGAGACAATGATCTTTCGCATGACTATCTCCACCTTTTCTTATGTTGCTAGTAGACGGTCAAACTCTATCCGCAAAGCGCGCCGCCTGCGGCGGCGCGGGAAGAGAGGAAAGGCGGGGGACTCCCCGCTCCCCGGCAAAGGGCTGCCGCCCTCTGCACTCCCGCTTGTGCCTTTCGTTTAGAGGGGAAAGACGGGGACTCCCCGCTCCCCGGCAAAGGGCTGCCGCCCTCTGCACTCCCGCTTGTGCCTTTCGTTTAGACCTTGACCAACTGTTAGTGTTTTTGCTGTTCAGACATGAAGCAAAAATATGGAACCCTTGAACAGGGGTGTGGCGCTCCAGGGAAGCTGATATTGCCTGTTTACATGCTTTTGAGCTTCTTCTGAATCACACTCTCCTATTCTTTTTTCCTTGTCAAAAGCGGAAAGCCCCGGACTGTAGTCTCGGGGCTTCGCGAATGTTCCGCTGGCATCTGCCAGGTAGCAGTGTTCTCGGTCGATGACCGGGCGGCTTTAGCCGAGCTTAATACTCAGGGCGGTGCCTGTTGAGCGCTCGTTCAGGGTGATGTGAACGGTGTGCGTGGTGGCGTTATAGCTCCATCCTTCTCCGCTGCTGCTCTGGCTCAAGGTCTGGCCATTGATGGTGACCGTGGAGGGCGAGCTGGCCACGTTGATGAGATCGATGCTATAGCCGCGCTGACTGAGCTGACCGGTATAGTGGCCCTGCGCAGCGCCAATTTGCAGGGTTGACTGGCTCTGCGTATAACTGATGGTGGTCTGCGCGTACTGTCCCTGCTGATAGCCCAGACCTTCGCCGTTATCCTCGTAGAGCGTATAGGAACCATCTGCCCCTGTGTAGACTTTCAGATTGAGCGGATCAACACTCTTCTGAGTGGAGTAGTCCATGTAGGGCTGCATGGGAATAATCCCCCCGGCTTTGACGAAGACCGGCATCTGCGAGAGATTGTCGGTGATGGTCTGCACGCTCGGACCCGTGTAGGTCTGGCCGGTAAAGAAGTCGGTCCAGGTGCCAGGCGGCAGCCAGACACGCGTCGAGGCGGTGTTGCCGGCTGTGGTAATGGGCGCGACCAGCATTTGATCGCCCAGCATGTACTCCCGGTCGTACTGATAGGCTTCCGGCGCCTCTGGATAGGTCAGGTACAGACCGCGAGTCATGGGCAGACCGGTGGTGTAGGATTGCCACGAAAGGGTGTACAGGTAAGGGATCAGGGCTTCGCGCAGACGCATAAACTGCTCGGCGGGGATGCGCGCGGTATCATCGTAGTCCCAGGGCAGACGGTCGCCGTGGTCGGAGTGCAGGCGAAAGATGGGCTGGAAGGTGCCAAACTGCACCCAGCGCACATACATATCGTCCGCGAGATGGCCGCCGTGAAAGCTGCCGAGGTCATCAGTGACGTAGGACTGGCCGATATTCCCCTCCATGGTTGAGAAAGCTACCTCGAAGCTCAGCATCTGCCAGGTGGCGTTGGTGTCACCGGTGAATTGCACGGTCGAACGGTGATTCGACCAGGGACCGCTGAGCGCGGTGTAGGCGTCATTGGCGTATCCCTGGTAGGCCGAACCCATGCGCGAGAAGGCGAAGCCGCGCAACCCCTGGTTGACCGCATCCTGGGCGTAGAGGTAATTGATCCAGCCATCGGCATTCAGGCCTGGCAGCGAGGTATTGCTGTTGTCGCAACACCAGTCGAGCCACCAGAAGCGAATGCCCTGCTGATCGAAAGGTTTGTGGAGATTGAAGTAGGACGTGGCCTGCTGCTGATTGCTCCAGTCCCAGACATAGTTATTGTTGCCGTTGTTAATCAGACCGCCCGCCGCGCTATTGGCCGAGGCGAATTGCGGATCATCCCCCTGGATGCTCGGATGGATATTCATCGTCACATGCAACCCCTGGCCGTTCGCCCAGGTGAGGAAGGACTGTGGATTGGGGAAAAGTGAGGCGTTCCAGTTCCAGCCATTCCACTGGGAAGGCGCCTTCCAATCGGTATCCACGACCAGCACATCAAGCGGCACCTGCTCTGAGCGGAAAGTCGGCAGGATGGTCTGCTCATAATCGCTGGTGGTATAGGCATAGTAGCGCGAATACCAGTTGCCAAAGGCCCAGCGCGGGAGAAGCGGCGCGGCTCCGGTCAACTGCGCCAGTTGTTGTAACGCGCTCGCGTACTGGTGCCCATAGCCGAAGAAGTAGCCATCCTGGTACACGCCGCTGTGAGACGGGCGAGCGCTCGGCCAGCTCCCGGCCCCGTTCCACAGGGCCGTCTGCGTATCATCGAGCAGATACCAGCCGTCCTGGCTCAGCAGACCGTTGTTGACCGGCATGGCATCGCCCACGCCATCCAGACTGCGCAGCCAGCCACCCAGATTCGCCGGGGTCATCAATGGCAGCGCCGCCGCCGGTGAGGTGATGGCGATGGAGTCAAGATTGATCTTGCAACTGTTCCCGGCATCACAGGTCAGGGCAATGGTGTTGGTGCCGGCGTTGAGATTGACGCTCTGTGTGATGGTTTGCCAGGAGTCCCAGCTCATGGTAGGAGTGAACGAAAGCGCGGTCGCCGTCCCGCCGTTGAGCGAGAGATCGAGGGTGCGCGTGGTGATCTGGCTATCGCTGCCCTGAAAATTGGCGTAGCGCACCGTCAGCAGCGCGCTGCCTGACTGGGGAACATTATGCACCGTCCAGGTGGTCCTGGCTCCGCTCTGCTCGTAGCCCGCGACAAAGCCGGTCCCGGTGGCGTTCTGGTGATTGCTGGCCACGCTGGTCCCGCCTGAGAGGGCCGCGTTCTCGGCCTGGCAAACCTCGCCCGGCGCGCAGATTTCCGTCACAATGGTCGAGTCGATGTTCACATTGCAGCTATTGCCCGCATCGCACACCAGCGCCAGGGTATTCTCGCCTTTTTGCAGCGGGATGGTCTGTTGCACACTCCCCCAGGTATCCCAGTTCGCCGTCGTGGGCAGCGAAATGGCCCCCGCGTTCGTCCCGTTCACGTAGAGATCCAGCGTGCGTGTCGTGGTCTGCCCATCGCCGCCGGTCGCATTGGCATAGCGAATGGCGAGGGTCGCGGAAGCAGCAACGGGACTATCGTGCAGCACCCAGCTCGCCGCCGCGCCGGTCTGCCGATAACCAGCGACAAAGCCGGTGCCGCCATAATTTTGATGATCGGCGGCCACCGCCGCGCCCCCGCTGAGAAACGCGTTCTCCGTCTGGCAGGTCTGCGCGAACATGCAGGGGGAAGAGGCCGCCAGTCCCCAGTCGGGGATGACCGTCTGCGGCTGCTCGGTTGGATAGGTCGCGCCGCTCTGAGTCAGAGCGATTGAATCGATATTGATGTTGCAACTATCCCCCGCGTTGCAGACCAGCGCGAGCGTATCCATACCCGCGCTGAGCGGAATACTCTGCCGGATGGTCCCCCAGGTATCCCAGTTCGCCGTCGTGGGGAAAGAGAGCGGCCCGGTATCCTGGCCGTTGACCAGCAGATCCAGCGTGCGCGTCGTGTTCTGCCCGTCGCCGCCGGTCGCATTGGCATAGCGAATGGTCAGTTGCTCATTACCAGCTTGAGGAACGCCACCAACCGCCCAGGTCGTCGTCGCCCCCCGGTTCCAGTAGCCAGCCACGAAGCCCGAACCGGTGTAGCTCTGATGATCGCTATTGATCACAGCCCCGCCGCTCAGCGCCGCGTTTTCAGCCTCGCAGCCCTGGGCAAAGACGCAGGGTTCCGCCTGACCTTTGAGCAGCACAACCAGGTTGGTGGGCGAGAACATCCCCGAACCCTCTTTATAGCGCAGCGTCAGATCATCAGTGCTGATCTCCCGCCAGCCATTCACCACCTGCGTACTGTAATTCGGAATGGGGAAGGTGCGGTTGACGACATTGAAGGTTGTCCCATCCTGAAACTGCCCACCATCCGCGTACTCCAGGCGAATGAGCATGGGGGTCAGGACCGTAAAACGGGCATTGCCATCGATGACAATGTTGGTCGAGGGAGCCGAGGCACGCGCAGAGCTTGCGTAAGCCGGGGCAGGGACAATCACCGTCATGAAAACGATGAAAAGAATGCAGAGAGCAGTCAAAAAAGGTCGCTGTTTTCCCAAAACATCCATGAGGTACCTCTGTCCTGAAACTAATACATCCTTATGAGCGGGCGCATCCCTTCTCTCCGCCATGGAGAGACACAAAGAACAGAAGAATCACCTCCTTGTCTGGCATGTCATCTGTGACATTGCCCGGTATTCTCCACAAGTACGCGAAATATACCCTCTGCAAAAAGCATACCCAACACAGCCACGTTTGTCAATTGTCTGAACTAACCGCGCGACAACGCCGGCAGACCCGCGTCATCGCGATCTCCCGAGTCTTCCTCGCGCTTCGCCTTTGCGCGGAAAAAGCCGGAGTGCAGAGGATTCGCCACCCTCTGCCGGGGCGTAGGGTGTCTTACAGACAGAGTTTTTTTGAGTGGCGCAAGCGCCACTCACTTTTATATGCCGTTGGGAACGACTCCTCGTCGCTGCGCGACTCGCCCTGGTTCTTTTGGAGGAGGTGGCAGGTTGGGCTCGGCCCA
>DASZXF010001090.1:0-16964 GCA_035546055.1 Ktedonobacteraceae bacterium | reverse complement strand
GGCCACCCATCATGGCTCAACCACGGTTGAGAGCCAGGATCACCAACATGATCCTGGTTCTTTCATCTCCTGGTTCAAGTCCTTCTTGAAAAAGCTGCTCCAGAACCCATGGTTTGTTTCCTTCTGAACCTCCCAGGAGTTTGAGGGAAAACGGCGAGATTCTCCCTGACCTTGCGGAAATTTCCAAAAACGCCATATCGTGGCCGAGGCGACCATTTTATGCCGTGAGTCACAGTGATAGCCACCCGAGAAAGAGGGCACGCTCAAGCGGCCCTCTTTCTCGGGTGGCTATTGCTTACGGTAAAGCCTTCGATGGGAAAAAGTCGTTTATGCTGTCAGTTGCCAGGAGGCCGTTGCGTTCGTATTATGGCTCAGGCCGTAGGCGAAGGTAAACGTAAAGGTGTGCTGACTTTTAGGTACCTCAAAGGCGATCTGAGCATTAAGCGTCTGGCCGGCGCTAACATTGCCATCGGGCGTGTGACGAACATTGGTATCGCCGAGCGTTTCGTGCTTGCCATTGTCGAGCGTGAAGTAGAGATAGCTGACCAGCGCGAGCGTGCTGCCTGACGTGTTTTTCAGGGTCAGGTTGATTTCCAGGTATGTATTGTTCGCGCCGGGCGGGATGAGGCTGGAACTGGTCTCTTTCACACTGGTAACGGTGACAATCCATTCGTTTCCGGCCTGCACTGGCGTGCCAATGGTGTTGAGTCCGCCGCTACTGGTGGTAGGTGTGGTGCCGGCGGGCTTCGTTGCCACAGGCGTTGTGCCGCTGGCCGTACTTTGCGCGGTTGGTGTGCCCGTAGAGGCGTTTCCTCCGTGGGAGGAACGCAGGTAGAGGAAGCTGGCAGTTCCGCCTACAACCACGACGAGGGCGAGAATGACCAGCGTGATGATCAATCCCATCCGGGATTTTTTCGGCGGCGTTGTCGGTTGCGGCGGCTGATTATTCCAGTTGGGAAGCGCGTTGTTCGGCGGCTGGTTCCAGGGCGCGGGACCGGGCGGCGGCGTCTGTGGCGGTTGATTCCAGGGAGCAGGACCGGGACCAGGGCCACCCTGTTGCTGCTGACTCCAGGGGGCAGGACCAGGGCCAGCGGCGGGACCAGGACCAAAGCCGGGACCGGGCTGTTGTGGTTGTGGAGGCTGGCCCCAGGGCGCGGCGGGATTCCCGTTCGGCGGATTATTCGCCGGGCGGAACGGAGCCGGATCAGTAGCCGCGAACGGATTCACATCCAGGGGACGGCTCGTATTGGAAAAGCCGGGGCGGCTGATGGGGCCGCTGGGCGGGGGATAGTTCGGCTGGCGCTGCGGAGGCATCCCGGCATTTTGCGGTCCATTGTCCCAACCCGGTTGACTCGCTCTGCCCATATTTGGCGGGCCGAAGCCGGGCTGGCTGGCCGGTCCTTGCTGCGGAGGCGTAAACTGTGGTTGATTCATCGGACCCGGCTGCCAGGCAGGGCCAGGCTGGCCTGCAGGTGGACCCTGGCGGGGGGGATAATTGTTGGGCGCAGGCTGGGGCCATGGAGGAACAGACGGCTGACCAGGCCTCTGCTGAGGTGAAAAGTCCGCATGAGCTGTCGCGTCATTGTAAAAATCATCATCGGGTGGCTGGTTCATCGTGAGCCCCTTCTTTTTCTTATCTCTACGCGTGAAAGACCAGGATTCATCGTATGGAGTATAGTCAACGCTCGTGGCTGTGTCAATTCACTGTCTTGCTTATGCCATTTTTTCGACCTTCCACGCGGGGCACATTCATTCCAGCATCAACCAGATGCGCAGAAATTCCGCCACGCTCCACGCCTGAGCGAAGCAGCCGCCAGGTTTGAAGGGATATTCTGGCTCGGCGACTTCGCTGATCGTACCCAGGCAGGCATCCCATAGATGGCGCACCAGCGGCGTAAGCAGCGGAAGAACGGCGGCACAGTCATGGTGAAGACGCATATGCACATCGATATAGGGACCGAGCAGCCAGGGCCAGACCGTTCCCTGGTGGTAGGCACTGTCTCGTTGCAGCGGATCGCCGTTAAATTTCGCGTGATACTGAGGATCTTGTGGGCTGAGCGTGCGCAGACCTGGCGGGGTCAGCAGGTGAGCCGTCACCTGTTCGAGGATGCTGCGCGCCTGCGCCTGGCTGAGCAGGTGGTAGCTGAGCGAGGCCGCCAGCAGTTGATTTGGCCGCAGCGAGGCATCATTCTGGCCGCTGATCCCATCGACATCCACCACATCGTAGAGATAGCCCCCTTCGGCGTACCAGAAGCGGCGGGTGAAACTTTCTTCCACCCGCGAACGCAACTGGCCATACTGAAAGGCATCGATAGAGAGATCCATGGCCCACTTTTCCATGCAGGCCAGCGCGCAATACCAGAGCGCGTTGACCTCGACCGGCTTGCCGCGCCGGGGCGTTACCACCCACTCGCCAATTTTCGCGTCCATCCAGGTCAGTTGTAGACCCGGCGCGCTGGCCCGCAGCAGACCATCTTCCGGGTCCATGCCGATGCCGAAATCCGTTCCCTGCTGATGCCATTGGATCATCTCAACCAGCCTGGGAAAAAGCTCTTTGAGCAGCGAGCGGTCGTTGGTCACCGTCAGATACTGGTGCAGCGCCGAGAATAGCCAGAGCGTAGCATCGGCGGTATTATACTCCGGCGCCTCGCCGCGATCAGGAAAACGGTTGGGAATCAGCCCCTGGTGCGCGTAGCTGAGAAAGGCTTTGAAGAGGCCGCGCGCCTCGCTATAGCGACCGGTGCAGAGCAGCAGTCCCGGCAGCGCGATCATGCTATCACGGCCCCAGTCGGTAAACCAGGGATAGCCGGCGATGATTGTTTTGCTGTCCGGTGAGAGGTGCGTCTTGCCAGTGGCGCGTTCGGTAGCCTGGGGGCGCGTCACAATAAACTGATCGGCGGCCAGCACCAGACGCGCGTGAACGGGGTCGCGCTTGGCCAGATTGGTCGTCGAGCGGTCCGCGATATCAAGCAGTTGCTTAATGCGGCGCTGGTGACGGCGCAAGGCCTGGGCCACGTATTCCTCGTGCCCTGGCCCGCCGAGCGTCGGCGCGCTCTGTTGCTCCGCGCTGATCACCAGGGTAGTGCGCACGCCCGGTCTGAGCGGCACGCGCAGCGAACCAGGCTGATAGACATCCTCCACGCTGTTCAGTCCACGCGCCTGGTCCTGGCGATGGCGCACATGCCAGTACCAGAGGCCGGTCGGGGTAAACATCGCCTCTCGGCCCATCCACAGGCGATAGGGCACCGCGTCCGCGTGCGCGCGGACCTGGCAGCCATTGCCCAGGCTGTCCACCAGAAAACGCCAGTCGGATTGTCCGCGCGTCACACTATGATAATCGCGGTACAGGCAGAAGGGGAGAATCGTCAGCAGTACCGGCGTCTGTTGTGTCTCCTCCAGGTCAGCTGAATCGCGCAGCAGGTATTGCACATAGGTCGTATTTTCCCCGTACTCCATCCAGATGCGCTTTTCCAGCCGGAGTTCGGGCGTCAATTGGTAGGTAAAGCAGGGAATATCGCCTTCCAGGGCGAACGACGCCAGGTAGGTTTGCCCCTGTGGATCGATGGTGCCGTCCTCGTACTCATTGACGCCCAGGCGTATCGACTGTCCACCGGGCAGGGCTACTTCCTCGTCGGTTTTCGCCACCAGCACAACGCGCTCCACCGGCGGACGGAGCGCGGCCACCAGTAAGCCGTGATAGCTGCGCGTGGTCGCGCCCAGAATGGAGCCGGAGGCATAGCCTCCCAGGCCATTGGTGACTAACCACTCGCGATCAAGTCCTGCCGTGACATCACTGCAAACATCTTTCTCCAGTGAAAGATTCCACGCATTCCCTGGCATCGCGTGCGAACTCCCTTCTTCTCTCGTGGTTGGCTCAGACGCGCGCGCGCAGCGCCTCGCCAATGCGGGCAATAGCCAGTTCCAGGCGCTCCTGTGGTTCGGTCATTGCGAGGCGCAGATAGCCCTCGCCCGCCTGTCCGAAATTGGTGCCCGGCGTCACATAGACACCGGCCTCGTCAAAGAGCCAGTTCGCGAAATCGCGCGACGTAAAGCCCTCCGGTACGGCGGTCCAGGTATAGAGGCCCGCCTGCGTGCGCCGCGTCTTCAGGCCCAGCGCATTGCAGCCCTCCACCAGCGTATCGCGGCGTTGGCGGTAGATCGTGTTGCGCTCCAGAATCCATGACTCCGGCAGTTCCAGGGCCGCGATGGCCGCGTACTGTACCGGGCGGAACATGCCGCTATCGATATTACTTTTCAGGCGTCCCACCGCGTCCACCAGTTCCGCATTACCCACCAGCATACCCACGCGGAAGCCCGCCATATTATAGGTCTTGCTCAGCGAATGCAGCTCAACCGCGACCTCCTTCGCGCCGGGAATCTCCAGCAGGCTCGGCGGGCGCCAGTCGTCGAAATAGACCTCGGCATAGGCCATATCATGCACAATCACCAGATCATGGCGGTGCGCGAACTCCACCACCTGCTCAAAGAACGCGCGCGGGGCGCAGGCAGCCGTGGGATTGTTGGGGTAATTCAGCCAGAGCAGGCGCGCCCTGTGCAGCACCTCAGCCGGAATGCTCTCCAGATCGATCAGATAATCGTTCTGCTCCAGCAGCGGCAGCAGATAGGGTTGCGCGCCCACATTGGTCGCCGCCGTGAGGTACGCTGGATAATACGGATCGCCTGTCAGCGCAATATCGCCCGCGTTCAGCACCGACGCGCCCACGTAGATCAATCCCTCTTTTGAGCCGAGCAACGGCAGCGTTTCCACCTCCGGCACCAGTTCCACGCCAAAGCGGCGCTTAAACCAGGCCGCGAAGGCCTCATGCAGCGCGCGCATCCCGCGATATTCGGGATAGCGGTGGTTGGCAGGATTTTGTAGCGTCTCGCTCAAGCGATCCAGCACCACCCTGGGGGCGGGCAGATCAGGATCGCCCATCGACAGGCTAATCACATCCACGCCAGCGGCCACGCGGTCAGCAATCTTCTTTTTAGCATTCGCGAAAGGGTAGGGAGGCAAACTCTTGATAAGCTCAGATAACTGCACGTACAGATTACCTTTCTAAATATAATCAGATATGGTTCACACATCCTCGCTTGCGGTGAGGATCTTTGCCCACCGCGCGCAAACGTCCGTGTGCGGCATCCTCTTTGATAGTGCTCCGGCCTGGAATGGATACGGTTCAGTTGTCTATTATATCACGTCTCGCTCTTGAAGCCACCGCTATGATAGACGTGGCCCGGTTCGTTGGAGCCTGTTGTCACGCTCGTCTTAGAAGAACTGACCATACCCATCCGATATATTGAACGGATTGGATATGGTCCCTTTTATAGACATCCCTGAGCATTGGAGGTTTGTTATGAGCCAGTATATTACATTGTTTGATCCTGTCGTGGCGTCGTCGTTCCTTTGCCAGCGGCGCTATCTTTGTGGAACAGGTAGTTCGAGGAAGTTGGATCAAGCGCGTCCCTTGGAGCCTGTTGCACCATCTCGGCAAAGTGCTCCAGATCGTGCTGTAGCGCCCGGTCAAAGCGGTGACCAATCCCTGTTTTTTCAGCGGCATCACCGAGAATTCCGGCAGGCGGGTTGTAGGCCACATTAACCGTCACCCGCGTCTGCTCAGAGCCCAGCGGTTCAAAGGTCACGCGTCCCGTATTCTCTAAACCAGAGGTGGAGCGCCAGCCAATCTGGTGATCCTCGGACCAATCTTGATTGACTGCATCCCATTCATGGTGCCCTGCCACGTCAGCAACCCAGTGGCTATGCTGGCTATCACGATAGGTCACTTCCTTTACAAAACTCATGAATTTGGGGAAGTCGTTAAAATGAGTAAACAGGGCATAGACCTGATGAACAGGAGCCTTGACGGCAACTGATGCCTGATGTTCTGCTAAACGATGGCTCATCAGTTCTTCCTTTCTTTTGTACGGATAGACTTTCCAGGGAACCCGCGACATGGGTTCTCTCGGGTGTCATGCCTTCTGGCCGGAACAAAACAGGTCCGGCAAACCCTCCTCGCCAGAGGATATGATGATTACGATTCACTCGCCTGTTGTGAGACTGAACAATTGTGCTTGAAATTCTCGCTCTATGCCTCCCTTTGTGTCTTTGATTGAAACACTGAAGCGGCAAAGGACGTTGTTTGTAGGGAGGAGTAGAACATGATTCGGCTGGGCTATGCCTGCGTTAACCGGACGCTTGGATGTACAACACGAAGCCTGCGACTGGCTACCCTGCGCGCTCAGGGTGTCTCTTACTGGCAGCGATTGGTGGATGAGAATATGGATGTGCTGGCTCGTATCTTGCGCTGGAATCGCGAGCAACACATTCTGGTCTTTCGTATCTCTTCCGACCTGATTCCACTGGGCTCGCACGCGGAGGCGGATCTAACACGGCTCACCTTTGCGCGAGCACAGGAAATTGCTGAACTGGCTCAAGGTATGCGCCTGTCGATGCATCCGGGGCAGTATACCCTGCCCTCAGCCAGCGGACGCATCTGGGAAAACAGTCGCCGGGATCTGGCCTATCATGCATTTCTGCTTGAACGTCTGGGGCAGGCCCGGGGCGACCTTATTCTGCATGGTGGGGGGGTCTATGACAACCGCGCGGCCAGTGCCGGACGCATTGGCGCGAATATCAGCAGTTTGCCTGAACATATACGCCGTTACCTGCGCCTGGAAAACGACGAGCGTTGCTGGTCAGTGCGTGATTTATTGCCAATCTGCGAAGCGACTGGAACGCCTCTCGTCGTGGATAATCTGCATCATCGCCTCAATGGGGAAGAACCCCTCAGCGAATTGCCCTGGTCGCGTATTCTGGCCACCTGGCGGGGTCAACGTCCCAAACTGCACTATGCGGAACAGGATCTCAGCAAGCGTCCAGGAGCACATAGCGAGTATCTCAGCGCAGCCGATTTCCGCGCCTTTCGTCGCCAGGTACCGCTGGAAGATTACGATGTCATGCTCGAATGCAAGGCGAAAGACCTGGCTTTGCTGCGCCTGCGCGCTGACCTGGCCGAACTGGAACAGGCCGGCGCATCAGCGAGCGCAGACTTTCCTCTCTCATAGCATGAAGATCTTTTCTCTCCTTCCATAAGCTTGCCACTCCGGCCAGAGGCTCAGCCTGTGCCAGCCAACGAAGTTGAAAATGAGTGTAAAACGCTCATTCAGCCAGAAAAGCAAGTAACAGGGGGAATCCATTGACTTTGCAGACAGGGGATGGTATAGTCTTAGCACGTACTGATTTTACAGTACGTATTGAGAATGCTTTATGCAGTTGAAAAGCAGCCTGTCGAAAGGATGGAGCGTATCATGGGAGATAAAAGCCAGTCCGAAGCAGCCAGCCAGGAGCATCATCTGCCGGTGTTGCCGGATGATGTGCCTGTTGTGATGCCCGATTTGCCCGCGCGTTTAACCGTTTCGACTGAACAGCAATTCAAGGCGATCAGCGACATGGTGCGTTCGCGTATTCTGGGGGTGATCCAGCATCAGCCGTTGACTGCCAAGCAGATTGCGCTGCGCCTGCATGCCACTCCTGGAGCAGTCGGGCATCATCTGCATGTACTGGAGGAAGCGGGTCTGGTCAAAGTGGTGGCGCGGCGTATTACGCGTGGCATTGTTGCCAGCTATTACACGCGAACTGCGCGCATCTTTGACTATGATTTACCGCCGGATGTCAGAGGTTTCCACACGGTCGATCTTGATCTCGTAGCCAGAATGCAGACGGAAATGCTGGATTCCAGCGTGAGCTATGAGGGAGAAGATTCGACGCGCTGGTATGCTTTTCCGCGTACCCGCCTTTCTCTGGAGAAGGCCATGGAGTATCGTCAGCGTTTTACGGCCTTGCTCGATGAACTGATCGAGGAAAAGCCTGATCCGCAGGGGGAGGTATACGATGTGTTCTTTGCTTTTTTTAAAGCGCCGCCATACATGCAGGTAGCTGTGACATCCGATGAATTTGCGCCCACAAACGGAGAGGAAAGCTATGAAGACCACGACGGTCAGAGAAGAGGCACCTGAAAGCACGCGGCGCCGGACACTCTGGAGGAATAGCGCGTTTATGCTGCTCTGGAGCGGACAGAGTGTGTCGTCGCTGGGGACAGCGATCACGCAGACGGCGTATCCATTGCTGGTCTGGGATATCTCGCATTCGGCGGCCCTGGTTGGTCTGGTTGGCGGCATCAACACGTTGCCCTATCTCTTTTTGAGTCTGTTCGTGGGTGCGCTGATTGATCGCTGGAATCGCAAGCGGGTTATGATCATCTGTGATGCTGGCCGGGCGCTCAATCTGCTGACGCTGCTGGTAAGCTTGCTGAGTGGTCATCTGACCACCTGGCAGATTTGCCTGAATGCGCTGTTTGAAGGCATCTTTTACGTCTTTTTCAATCTGGCGGAAGTCTCCTGCCTGCCGCGTGTGGTGAGCAAAGAACAACTGCCACTGGCAACCTCGCAAAACGAAGCAACCATGGGCACGACCACGCTGATTGGACCGGCGCTCGGTGGTGCGCTCTACGGCTTTTTCCGCTTTTTGCCCTTCCTGGCCGATGCTATCTCCTATACCGTTTCTGTTCTCACCCTGAGTCTGATTCGCGTGCCGTTTCAGGAACAGCGTCAGGCCAGTCGGCGCCGTCTGCTGGTCGAGATTCGCGAGGGACTCTCCTGGCTCTGGAATCAACCAGTATTGCGCTTTATGGCCATATTGACCGGTGGGCTGAACTTTATGAGTGCTGGCCTGTTGCCTGTCCTCGTGGTCCTGGTCAAGCAGGCGCATGGATCATCGCTGCTCTATGGCACGATTCTGACCATTGGCGGCATCGGCGCGATTGTTGGTTCGCTGCTAGGAGCGCCGCTGCAAAAGCGCTTTCGCCTGGGACCGCTGGTCGTCTGTATTCTCTGGGCGAACGCGCTTCTCTGGCCGTTGTATGCCCTGGCCCCCAATCCATGGCTGCTGGGCGTCATCTCGGCCTGTATCTTTTTCTGGGGGCCGATCTTTAATGTAGCTCAACTCAGCTATCGCCTGGCACTGATCCCGGATCAACTCCAGGGCCGCGTCAATAGTGTCTACCGTCTCCTGGCCTTTGGTTTTCAACCGCTGGGCTGGGCGCTGACCGGTGTGGCTCTGCAATGGTTGCAGGCGGTGCCGACAATTTTCTTGCTTTCCGCTGTAGGATTGCTTCTGGCGATCCTGGCTTCTATCAATCCGCATGTGATCAATGCTGGCCGGACAAAGCAGGGAGGACTGCATCATGACATTGAAAACAAGGAGCGAGACCGAACGGCAGACAACGAGGATCAGTAGCCCGCGCCTGGCAACTCTGGCGCGCCATCTGCGCCAGGGTGATGCCCTGGCTCTTGATCGCTTCTGGCGCGAGGTCGCTGAACACGGGACGCCTCTGATTGAGCCTGTGGAAGGCTCGCGCGCGTTTTCGTTGCTCACCTTTCTCTGGCGGGCCTATCGTCCGCCCCGCGAGGTGCGTTTATTGAGCAGTATTTGCGAGGATCTGCATGGGGATCGCCTGACCCATCTGCGCGGGAGCAACCTGTGGTATAAGACCTATCGCGTGCCCGGCGATCTGCGCGCGACCTACCGCTTTCAGGTCGATGGAATTCCCTGCACTGATCGCCTGAATCCGCATGTTTCGCTGGTGCCCGGCGATGAGGTCAGTCCTTTTGGACCGGCCACGCATCTGTCCCTGGCCTGTCTGCCCGCCGCCTGGCCTCTGCCCTGGGTGACGCCGTACTCCGGGCGTCCTTTCGGCCAGGTCAGCCAGCACGCGTTTCACAGTTCGCTTTCAGGCAACATGTATCGCCTCTGGATTTACACGCCACCCAATTACACGCGGGCAGCCGAACCCTATAACCTGCTGCTCCTGCTTGATGGTTGGGTCTACGCGCGCGTGCTGCAGGCGCCGACCATGCTTGATAATCTGCAAGATGTGGGCGCGCTGCCGCCTGTGGTCGCGGTTATGCTCGGCCATGCCGACCGCACGACGCGCGGACGCGAATACACCTTTCATCAGCCCTTTCTCGAATTTATCACCCAGGAGTTGCTGCCCTGGATTCGTCTGCACTACCACGTCACCAGCGACCCGGCGCAGAGCGTCGTCGGAGGTCTTGATCTCAGCGCGGTCAGCGCAACGCTGCTGGCCCTGCGTCATCCAGACCTCTTTGGCAACGTCCTGGCTCAATCGGGACACTTCCAGGAAAAGCTGCCCGAAGATACCGAGCATGAACGCGTGGCGAACCTGGTCGCTTCCATGCCCACCGTGCCGGTGCGCTTTCACCTCGACGCCGGTGTGTTTGAAACGCATCCAGGCCGCGACGGCGGCCCCAGTCTGCTGCTCAGCAACCGCCATCTACGCCAGATCTTGCGCGCCCGCAACTATCCCGTCCACTACAAGGAATTCAGCGGCGGCCACGACTACCTCTGCTGGCAGGAAACTCTGGTAGACGGTTTGCTCGCCCTCTTCAAAGGCTTCGGCACTGGCTAAAAGCGTCATATCAGACGCTCAAACCTGGGCGTTCTCGCTCTATGTTATACTGTAGGCAACGTGGCATACATTGTATAAGTAGCAGGACAGGGAAGGAGTATTGTATGGCACTGGAACGAGGACGAGAGGTTATTATGGGTGTCGAAGAATTCTTTGCATTAAGAAACAACGATCCCGACCATCGTTACGAGTACATCGATGGCAATATTTACATGATGACTGGCGGCAAGCCTGGGCACGCGCTCATTAACAATAATATTGGGAGTATACTCAATGTTCTGTTAAAAGATCGGCCTTGCCTGGTTTTTGGCTCGGATGCTTGCGTACAGCTTGGGGAGGAGCGCTATGTTTGCCCTGATGTCACGGTAAGTTGCGACCGTCGCGATAGGGAGGATGACGAAGCGCAGTATATTCGTTATCCGTGTTTTCTGGTAGAGGTGTTGTCTCCAGGCACGAAGGCCCATGATAGAGGCGTGAAAGCACAACTGTACCAGGAATATTCCACTATTCGCGAGTTTTTGCTGGTTGATGCGGAGGCGGCGAAGGTGCAATTGTATCGCCGGGATCGCGTGTCGCCGGATCTGTGGACCATTCATATGCTGAACCTGGGGGACACTGTTCATCTGGAAAGTCTTGACGTGCATTTCACTGTCGCTGAGATGTATGCCAAGACCCGTTTTACCAGACAGCTCACAGAGTAATGCAGGCGTGCCCTGCCTGAAAATCACGCAAAAGAGCAGAGAGACGCTGGCATGTTTTGCTGGCGTCTCTCTTGTTTTGTAATGAGCGGCTGCTATTCCATGGGTTCGGCTTCAAACCAGTTGCGGCCTACTTTCATTTCGACTTTGATGGGCACGTCAAGATGAGCTACATTTTCCATGATGTGACGGACGTAGTAGCGGGCCTGCTCCATCTCTTCGACGGGCACCTCGAAGACCAGTTCATCATGCACCTGGAGGATCATGCGGGTCTTGAGGCGCTTCTCGTTCAGGGTGTGCTGAACGCGCAGCATGGCGATTTTGATGAGGTCCGCGTTGCCGCCCTGGATAGGCATGTTGATGGCTTCGCGTTCGAGCGCCTGTCGTTCGTTGTGGGCGAGCATCTGCATATCAGGGAAGAAACGTTTGCGTCCGTAGAGCGTGTTGACGTAGCCCTGGCGCCTGGCCTGATTGAGCGTGCTGTCCACGTAGTCCTTGATGCGCGGGAAAGTCTCGTGGTAGCGCTTGATGAACTCGCTGGCGTCGCTGTTGCTCATGCCGGTGATCTGAGCCAGACCAAAGGCCGATTGACCGTAAAGCACCGCGTAGACGACGGTTTTGGCCAGGCGGCGCTGATCTTTGCTGACCTCAGAGGGGTCAACGTTAAACAGCGAGGCGGCGGTGATGGTGTGAATATCCTCGCCGTGCGTAAAGGCTTCGACCAGGCGCGGCTCATGTGTGATATGAGCCAGGATGCGCAGCTCGAACTGCGAGTAATCGGCGGTCAGCAACATATAGCTGGGATCGGCGATAAAGGCCCGGCGAATTTGCCGCCCCACTTCGGTACGCACCGGAATGTTCTGCAAATTGGGATTGCTGGACGACAGGCGCCCGCTGGAGGCGATGGTCTGGTTGAACGAGGTATGCACGCGCCCGGTGATGGGATTCATCAGGGTGAGCAGTCCGTCTACGTAGGTTGATTTAAGCTTGGCGAGCTGGCGATATTCCAGGAGGAAATCGACCATGGGATGCTTGCCGCGCAGATTTTCCAGCACGTCCGCGCTGACCGAATAGCCGGTTTTGGTCTTTTTGCCCGCCGGCAGTTTGAGTTCGGTGAAGAGAATTTCGCCGAGTTGCTTGGTCGAGTTGACATTAAATTCGTGGCCGACCGAGGCGTAAATCTCTTTTTCCAGGACGGCCAGTTGCTCGCTCAGCTTTTCTCCCAGTTCGCGCAGAAAAACGCCATCCAGCGCAACCCCGTGAATCTCCATTTGCAGGAGCACCGGCAGCAGTGGCATCTCGATACGGTTGAAGAGGTTGAGCAGGTGGTGCTTGCGCAGTTCTTCCTGCACTGGCGTCACCAGGCGCAGGGTCATATCGGCGTCCGCGCCCGCGTAATCGGCGGCCAGGCGAATGGGTACGCGATCCATCGTAATGGCTTTGCTGCCGGTGCCGATCAGTTCGGAGATAGGCGTCATCAGATGTCCCAGGCGCTGGAATACCTGATCCTTCAAGCCCAGGCCGCGCCGCCCCGGATCGGTCAGGTAAGCGCCAACCATAGTGTCGAAGATCAGGCCGCGCACCGTGATTTTCTGGCGAGCCAGCAGCAGCATATCATACTTGGCGTTATGCATATATTTGCCCACGTTGGGATCTTCCAGCACCGGCTTCAGCGCTTCCAGCACCTCCGCCAGCGGTAACTGGCTGGTCGCCTCTTGATTTTCCAGCGTGGGGACATGTCCCACCGGGATGTAGTAGGCTTCTCCCGGCGCCATAGCGAAAGAGAGACCGACCAGATCGGCCTGCCAGGGATCTTCAGAGGTGGACTCGGTGTCCATGGCGAAAGCGCCAGATTGGCGCAGACTGCTGACAAGTACACGCAGCAGCTCAGAGGTCGTCACCACCAGGGTACTGGTCTTCTGCGCGTCGGCCTGGTCCATAAAGAGCAGCGGTGTCTCAACCGGCTGGCCCTGACCGGCCAGGGGCAGGCGCAGGCGGTGGACCACTTCATTCGCGGGCTCAGGCATCTCGAAGAGGCTCAACTGCATCGGACCGCCCGCTTCGGGCTCGGCGAGATCGGCGGCCTGCCTGTTCTCGGCCAGCACAGCGGCGGCCTGGCGCGAGGTATGCTGCTCGCCAGCTGCTTCGCTCAACTCCGCCCCGGTCTTTTCCAGTACAGGCGGCGGAGGCGGCTCCATAATCTGTACCACACCCAGCGGAGGCGCGGTCAGCAAATCTTCTTCCAGCAGACTGACCGGCGTTTCCACTTTGCGCGGCGTGGCTTCGCGTTCGCGCGTTATACTCAAGCCGGGAATTTTATCGATCAGAGTACGGAACTCCAGTTCGCGGAAGAGCGCCACCGTGCGCTCGTGGTTGACCTGGCCCACGCGGCAGGCGGTCAGGTCGAGCTGAACGGGTACATCGCGCACAATTGTAGCCAGAAACTTACTCTGACGCGCCTCTTCTTCCTTGCCGCGTAACAGTTTTTGCTCCTTGGGAGTCAGGTCGTCAAGATGCGCGAAAATCGCCTCGATATCGCCGTTATACTCGGCCAGCAGCTTCTTCGCCGTTTTTTCGCCAACTCCCTTGACGCCAGGAATATTGTCCGAGGTATCGCCGACCAGCCCTTTGTAGTCAGGCACATGCTCAGGGACGACGCCGAAGCGCTGTTGAACCTCTTCCACGCCATACTCAATCACTTCGGTAATCCCGCGCTTGGCCGCCATAACCTTTACATGCTCATCGACCAGTTGCAGCGTATCCATATCGCCGGTCAGGATGATCGTATCCACGCCCAGTTCCGTTGCCTGGCGCGCCAGCGTCCCCAGCACATCATCGGCCTCGAAGCCAGCTTTTTCGTAAATGGGGATGCCAAAGGCCTCGACCACCTCGCGAATACGGCCAAACTGCGGACGCATGTTATCGGGCAGCGTTGGTCGATGGGCCTTGTATGGGGCAAACTGCTGGTGGCGGAACGTCGGGCTCGGCAGATCAAAAGCCACCGCTATGTAATCGGGGTGAATATCGTTTAAAGCCTTGATCAGCAGAGAAGTAAAGCCAAAAATAGCGTTAATCACTTCGCCCTTTTTCGTCGCCAGATTCTCCGGCACCGCGTGATAGGCGCGATGAATCATCGCGTGTCCATCGATCACCATCAGCCTTTGGCGTGTTTGGGATGTGCTTTCTGTCATACCTGAACCACAACATTCACTAGCGACTCAGAGCCGCGCCATTCCACGTGCGCCAGAGGCCAGTCGAGGTGAGAACTGATAATGCCCTGCTTGACGCGCATGGACTCCATTTCGCCTGGAGGCTGCGAAAGAGGAGCTTTATTGAGACATCTATTCTACTCCAGAAGATCCTTGAAGGCAATGCCATAAAAGTATTCTTTTTATTGGGGTGATTCCTGGCAACGTCGTTCTTTGCTTGCCAGCATGGCAAGCCTGCTCAAGCGCCGCAGACACGCTGCGGGAAACGGCAAGCGGATCGGCGTGACTGTTCCCCCTGCGCGTACTTCTGGGAAGGCCGCTTCGCTCGCACCTGTCTATGGGTAAGCAACTATCTCCGCCTGAGAACGAAGCGCCATCTGCAGGACGTTTGAGCAAGATGTGAAATCTCGTGCTCAATTTTAATCTATTTGTGTCGAACTGTATAGTATAGTTGACTGGCATCCAGCGTTTAATAGATTGTGCGCCAGGTTATGGTACACCAGGGGATGCTCTAAAGTGTCAGGTGAAAAGCGTGAAAATGCTCTCCCGACGTTGTGTCGAGTTGAGACGGTGAAAGCGCTTCCCGGCCTGAAGCTACCGTTCTTGCAGACTCGCGTGAGTCCTGCTCATTGAATCCGGAGGAGATGTAATTATGGCAGAGGATTTGGACGAACTGTTGACAGTACGAGAAGTGGCAAAACGCCTGCGCGTGGACGATACAACCGTCAGGCGCTGGATAAAAAGCGGGGCGTTAGAGGCCATTACTCTACCCCACAAGGGCAAACGTTCGGCTTACCGCATCAGGTGGGGAGTTATGCAGAAGTTGTTACAGTCGCCGGAAAAGCCATCGTAGTAGCCGCTTGAGGAAAAAAGTGCATGGATCTCTGCTTCCATGCACTTTTTCTTTGGCTGATCCGCCAGAAGGCGCCAGGGCTTTCCCTGGCTAACCTGCCCCTTCCCCATCTTTGATCCCGTTGGGAAGGTCGTGGTTGACTCCTCGTCGCTGCGCGACTCGCCCTGGTGCTTTTGGAGGTGGTGGCAGGTTGGGCCAGGTTGGGCCCGGCCCAACCTGCCACCATCTCCACCCCTTGCGCCGCGCCGCAGGCGCTGAGGAGTCAGCCACGATTTTCCCAACGGGATCCATTTTTGGAGAGAAGTCAATTGTATTGAAGAGTTTAATGGGGAGAGAAAGCCCGGCAGAAGGCGCGATTGGCTATTTTTGTGTTTGTCGATGGCAGGTATAGTTAGACTAAAGAAGAAAAGAGAGGTCGATGATCTTCAGCGCATGCCTGAAATCAGGCGGCCTCACAGGAATATGCGGCAGGATGCGCAGGGAATGGCCAGCCAGCCCGGACGGAGGGTGGGAGACGAGTGTATCGCATCTATCTGGTGGATGTTCGCTCTGGCATGTCTGGCATGTTGTTGAACCAGTAAGCAGAATAGAATGTTGTCTGAGGGGAAGACTATGAAAATAGCTATAATTGGTGGCGCAGGTTTTGTTGGTTCTCACCTGGCACGCGCCTATTTGAATGCCAGGCATGATGTATTCGTCATCGATAGCCTGGTTCATGGGACGCGTGAGGCGGTTGATCCGCGAGCGCGTTTCTACCACCTGGATATCCGCGATGGGAAGTTGCAGACCATTTTACAGGCCGAGCGCCCGGATATCGTCAGCTACCATGTCGTGCAGCGCGAGCGCGGTATAGCGTCCGAAAATTCGCTGGTTGATGCCGATGTGCATATTCGCGGTCTGCTCAATGTGCTGGATGGCTGTGTCAATGCCCACGTCTCGAAACTCATCTTTGCTTCGGGCGGCAACTCGCTGTACCGGCGTAGCACGCTCCAGGGAGCGGAAACGGCCAGACCGATTGCCGAGAATGTTGATACCTGTCCGGCCTCTCCTCGCGATATCAGCAAACTGGCCGGCGAATGGTACGTCCGTTATTATACACAGCAGTATCGTCTTCCCCATTTGATTTTGCGCTATGCAGATATCTATGGCGAGTCCGACGCTCAGCGAGCCTGGCATCCCTTCAGCCTCTTCCTGAGTCAGCTTGTGCGTCAGCGCAGGCCCACCATTCGCGGAACGGATTGCGATGTACGCGATCATCTATTTATTGACGATGTAGTGCGAGCCAACCTGGCGGTCCTGACGCGCGGGCAAAACGAAACCCTGCACATCAGTTCCGCCCAGGGCTACAGCCTCAGACAGTTCTACCACACCGCCACGCGCCTCTTGCAGAGCGAGGTTGCTCCCGTCTACATCTCTCCGACGCGCAGCGAACCGACCGCCATTGTGCTGGACAACCGCCGGGCCGCCCAGGTGTTGCAGTGGCAGCCAGAGATCGATTTTGTGACCGGCGTCGGACTGGCCATAGAGCGCCTGTGCGGTCAGGAGGCCATGCTCCAGTCCGCCGGCAGCGAGACGCGCACCGAGCCGCTTGAGGTCGCCCTGGCCCGCTCCAGGCGGGCCAGATCCGCCTTGCAGTCCGCCGCCCTGGCCTGAACCATTCCGGCGCAGTTCTGCTGCGAGCAGACACGAAACGGCCCGCGCCACCGCATCAGCCGGT
>DASZXF010001089.1:0-5043 GCA_035546055.1 Ktedonobacteraceae bacterium | reverse complement strand
TTTGGCTCAAAAATATGGTATCTGTTCTTTAACAAGATTGTTGACAATTTTGTTAAACTTATTGCTGACAAAAAGTGAGCATGGTGATTACTGTCTGCATGAGCCTGAAAGGACGCGAGCGGATGAATGAAGCGCAGGAATCGAGGCGCGATGTTGCGCATCTTGGCCATATCGAATTGTTCAGTCCGAAACCCGCAGAGAGTCTCCAGTTCTTTTGTGACGTGTTGAGTATGCAAGAGGTGGCGCGCGAGGGCCAGTCTGTCTATTTACGGGCCTGGGGCGAGTACGAGCGCTATTCGCTCAAGTTGACCGAGGCACCACAGGCCGGGCTGGCTCACACCGCCTTTCGGGCCTGGAGTCCGCCGGCCTTGGAACGTCTGGTACACTCTATCGAGGCGAGCGGTCAGGGTCGGGGCTGGATCGAGGGCGATCTGGGCCATGGCAAGGCATACCAGTTTACTGATCCCGATGGGCATTTGCTCGAACTCTACTATGAGACTGAGAAGTATCAGGCTCCCGCAGCCCTGCGACCAGCGCTGAAAAATCAGCCGCAGCGCACGCCAGATCACGGTATCGGAGTGCGCCGCCTCGACCACATCAATTTTCTGGCCCGCCAGCCCTCGGCCAACCGCGCCTTTATGCAGCAGCACATGGGAGCCATGCTGACCGAGGAGATCATGCTGGACGACGGTACGGAGTCGGGTACCTGGCTGACTTTCACCAATAAGGCGTATGACGTGGTGTATACCCTGGATGCCACGGGTTCAAGCGGTCGCCTGCACCACATCGCTTACTGGGTGGATAACCGCGAGGACGTGCTGCGCGCGGCTGATCTGTACCTGGAGCATGGCATTCCTATCGAATTCGCCCCCGGTAAACACGCCATCGCCCAGGGCTTTTTTATCTATGTCCACGAACCAGGGGGGAATCGCGTCGAACTGGCGACCGGGAGCTATCTGATTTTCGATCCAGACTGGCAGCCGGTTATCTGGAGCCAGGCCGACCGCGCCAAAGGTCAGGCGTGGGGGACGCCGACGGTGGCCAGCTTTCACACGTATGGTACCCCGCCTGCGACCATGCCAGAAGATCACTGAGAACTGTAGGAGCCTCATGCTTGCGAGGAAGAGAAACGGAGAGCCATGCCCCTGACTGATGAAGAATGCTATGTCAAATTGCGTGCAGCCCTTCTCAATGAGCAATTTTTGCCGAACGAGCGATTGGTCGAGATGGACCTGGCACAGAGCCTGGGAGCCGGGCGCGCGGCTATTCGCACCGCCCTGACTCGCCTGGAGCAGGATGGATTGATTGAGCGCGAACGCTATCGCGGGGCGCGCGTGCGCCTGATCTCCGAAACGGAGGCCATCGAGATCCTCGAAGTACGCGCTTCGCTCGAAAGTCTGGCCGCGCGCTACGCCGCGCAGAAGATTACCCCGGCGGAATGCGCTACACTCCAGTCTCTCCTCGCCGAGCAGCGCTGGTGTATTGAGGAGAGCGATCTTGTGCGCAGCTCGGAGGTCAACGGGCGCCTGCACCAGATGATTCTGCGGGTGGCCCAGCATACGCTGGTGACCCGCGTGATAGAGACGCTCAAACCGCAAAGCGTGCGCTTTCAGTACCGCACCATCCTGGTCCCAGGCCGACCAGAGCGCTCTTTTCAAGAACATTGCGCCATTGTTGACGCCATTATTAATCACGATCCCGAGCGGGCCGAGGAGTCCATGCGCCGTCACCTTTCGCAGGTGGCCGAGGCGCTCAGACAGTCCAGGAAGGATCTATCACGCGAGCAAAAGAGAGTAGAGAACCATGGATCACAAGTCTGAAACGGGTCATACTCAGCCGTCCGCGCGAGCGCGCGAGCTGGTGCGAGGCGCTTACGACCTGCACGTTCATAGCGGGCCGGATCTGTTGCCGAGGAGCGCGTCCGACCTGGAACTGGCCTACCGTTGCCGGGAACGAGGGCTGGCCGGCTTTGCCATTAAATCCCATTATATCCCCAGCGCTCCCCGCGCGGCGGTGGTGCGCGCCCTGGTGCCGGAGGTGACGGCCCTGGGTTCAGTCGTGCTCAATCTGGCTATCGGTGGTATCAATCCGGTGGCTGTCGAGATCGCGGCCCGCGCTGGAGCGCGCATCGTCTGGATGCCGACCTTTGACGGGGCCAACGAAATGGCTGGTCATGCGTCTCTGCCTCCCGGCGTAGAGCCGCCTCAGTGGGCGCGGCTCCAGCAAGAGATGCGCGGCCAGGGCATCGGTGGCCAGCCAGTGCGCGTGCTTGACGAGCAGGGAGCGATCCTGCCCGCTGTGTACGATGTGTTGCGCCTGATCGCGCGTCACCAGTTGATCCTGGCCACCGGGCATCTGGACCGCGCTGAGATCTTCGCCGTGGTCGCTAATGCCCGGACAGCAGGAATACGGGACATCATCATTACCCATCCCGATTATCCGACTCAGAATCTCTCGGCGGAGGATCAGAGTACCCTGGCCCGGCAGGGCGCGTGGCTTGAGCGCTGCTTCGCGCCGTCTTACAGCGGGAAAGTTCCCTGGGAGCGCCTGTTTGAGCGCGTGCGGGCGACTGGTGTCGAGCATTCCTTTTTCTCAACCGACCTGGGCCAGCCGAAGAATCCCCCCATTGAAGATGGCCTGGCTCTGATGGTCGATCAATTCCTGGCGGGTGGCTTTACGGAGGACGAGGTGTATCAGATGGCGGTGGTGAATACCCGCCGTTTAGCGACAGGAGAGGCATAGTCTATGAGTATGCAGAACAAGACGCGCACCATGCTGGTCGTTGGCGCGCATGCGGCTGATTTTGTCTGGCGCGCGGCTGGCGCCATTGCCGTTCTCACCGCGCAGGGAGGCAAAGCCGTAGTCGTGGCCCTTTCCTATGGAGAGCGCGGCGAGTCGGGTGAGTTGTGGAAAGATCCCGCTCAGACGGTCGAGAACGTCAAACGCATTCGCCATGCCGAGGCGACACAGGCGGCGGAAGCGCTGGGGGCCAGTTTCCAGTGCTTCGACCTGGGAGATTATCCCCTCACCATCGACGCGGCGGCCCTGACGCGTTTAACCGAGCTGATCCGCGAAGTCGCGCCTGATGTGATCGTGACGCACACGGCCAGCGATCCCTTTAACCCGGATCATCCCCTGGCTTACGAGGTCACACAGCGCGCGCGTCTGCTGGCCAGTGGCGCCGGCGTGGCCAGCGGTTTCGCGACCATTCGCCCGCCGCAGCTCTTTTTGTTCGAGCCGCACCAGCCGGAGCAATGCGGTTTTCTGCCCACGACCTATGTTGATATCACCGCCGTTTTCGCGCAGAAACAGCGGGCGATGGAGGCCATGGCCGCGCAGCACTATCTGCGTCAATACTACACCGAGCAGGCGGAACATCGCGCCAACCACGCCCGGCGGGCTTCGGGTCAGCAGGGCATTCGCTACGCCGAAGCCTTTCAGCGGGTGCTTCCCCAGGTGGTGGCAACGCTATGAATAAGATCGATATGCAGCAATTTGCCCATTACGGGGTCGCGACGGTCTACGAAGCCGCCGGACGCGTCGGCCTGATTGACATTCCCCTGGTGCAACTGCTGGCGGGCAGCAGGGTGGCCGGACCCGCTCGCACTGTGTTGTGTGGGCAGGACGATAATCTGATGGTTCACGCGGTACTCGACCAGGTGCAAGAGGGTGAAGTGCTGGTACTGACCATGCCCGAGCCGGCCCCGGTGGCCCTGGTGGGAGAACTGCTGGCCACGCAGGCGCTGGTTCACCGGGTCGCGGCCCTGCTGATCGATGCCTCGGTGCGCGATACCGAGGAACTGCGCACGCTGGGTTTGCCCATCTGGACGCGCTGGATACGCGTAAGAGGCGCGACCAAAACGAAGGCAGGCGCGATCAACCAGCCGGTCCAGGTTGGAGGTGCGAGCATCGCGCCGGGCGATATCATCGTGCTCGATGCCGATGGCGCCGTGGTGGTCGCGGCGGAGCGAGCCGCTGAGGTTTTGCAGGCCTCAAAAGCGCGCGAGGAGCGCGAGGCCGCGCTGCGCGTCAAACTGCAAGCCGGCGCGCTTTCCTATGATCTGCACGGCTTGAGAAAGCTGCTTGAAAAAGCGGAGGAAGGGTAAAAAGCCTTTTCCCGAGATGCAGACTTACCCTGTCAACCGGCCATACGCTTTAGCACAATTGATGAGGAAAGGATGACGCGTGTATGGACACCAGATTTTCCAGGCAACGCGACAATCAACCGCCGCCTCTCCAGGAAACGCCAGAGGTTTTCACGGCCCCTGCCGCGGAGGTGGAGAATGGAAAGGCAGTTCCCACTGAGGCAGGCGCGATCCCCAGAGCGGGAGGTTCCCGCCGCTGGCCAGGTACTCTGGTGCGCGCGGTGGCCTCACAGGATTATATCGGTGTGCTTGCCGCCGCCGTAGTCTTGACGCTGGGCATCGGCATCTTGCATCCCGATTTTCTACAACCCGCCCAACTGCTCGACATTCTCGGTCAGGCGGCCTTTGTGGCTATTCTGGCCTGTGGCATGGCCTTTTTGCTGGCCATGCGCGAACTGGACCTGTCCGCCGGGTCCACCTACGGCCTGACCTCCCTCTGCGCGGCTATGCTCATGCACGCGGGCCTCAACTCCTGGGTCAGCGCTGGCCTGGGCATCCTGATCGGGGCCGGCCTGGGACTGGCCAACGGGCTGTTGATTCAACTGTTCCGTTTGCCCTCGATCATTTCCACCCTGGCCACCCTCTCTATCTATCGTGGACTGATCTACGCCCTGAGCGATGGCAATCAGGTCATTGGTCTGACCCTCAGTGATCCCTTCGCCGATTTTATTGGCGGCCACTTCCTCGGCCTCTCCACCAACATCTGGGTCATGATCGTGGTCGTCGCGCTTTTTGCTGTGGTCCTCTACGCCACACCGTTTGGCTACCGCGTGCGGGCCATCGGCTCGAATCCAGAAGCCGCCGAGTTCAGCGGTCTGCCAATGACACGGGTGAGGCTCCGGGCCTTTATCCTCATGGGCGCCCTGGGAGGACTGGCCGGTATGCTCTCGCTCGGCTA
>DASZXF010001088.1:0-2130 GCA_035546055.1 Ktedonobacteraceae bacterium | reverse complement strand
GCATGGGAACACCCCGCTCCCCGGCAAAGGGCTGCCGCCCTCTGCGCTCCCGCGTTGATGGCCTTGCGTTTAAACCTTGACCAACTACCAGAAAGATAGGATATGCCCTCTATGCTGCACAGAAGTTCCCCTGGCGCTATTCGTAACGCAAGGCCTCGGCTGGCGGGATATGCGAGGCCCGCCGCGATGGAAGCGCGATACAGGCCACGACGACGAGATAGCTGCCCAGGAAGATCAGGGCCACCGTTCCCAGCGGAAACGGAAAGCTCTGGTATAACTGGCGAGCAACTTGCGCGGCCAGCCAGATGGCCAGAGCCGTGCCGGTTGCCAGACCAACCGTGATAATAAAACTGGACTCAACAATGAAGAGACCAAGAATACGCGTGCGAGTAAAGCCCAGAGCACGCAGCATACCTATCTGCTGGCGGCGCTCGACTACAGCTCGACTGACGATGACACTGATCGAGAGCGCCCCGAAAACCAGGCCGCTGGCCAGATAACCAACCAGGAAAAGCGTCAAATCCGAGGTCAAAGTGCTGGCATCAGAGGCATCGAGGGAAACGAATTGAACTCCATAGCGGCCTGTATGAAGCAATTGCTCCAGGTGACCGATCACCAGATCACTGCGCATTCCGGGCTGCACCCGGAGATAGTAGTAGGTAAAAAGGGAAGATGGCTGCGACGTGACCTGGCTGGCCGTTTTGCTGGAAAGCAGAATATTCGACCAGTGAGCATTGGCCGGGAGCAGACCAATGATGGTCAGGCGATGATAAGGAGCCCGGGGTGCTGAACTCTGCGGCACCTCTACGGTAAAAGGCGTAAAGCCATCAGAGGTGGGCAAGCCTTTCAGGCGGTTATCATAACGCATGACGGCCACGCCCGGCTGATTTTTGAGCGCGTTCCAGACCTGCGCCGCCGAAGTATATCCCTGAGCAGCAGCAAACAGAGGCATCGTGTTGAGCGTTAAGAAGGTGTCATCGACGACAAGCGGACCACTTAACGCATCAGTGCCGGTCTGCTGAACTGGCTGCCCTGGCACATAGACATGAACCGGCTGAGGCGACGAGCCATCCTGGTTGACGGGATCGTACAACAGGCGCATCTGGGAAACCGCCGCAATATCGCGCGGAAGGGTATCAGGTAAGCTCTGAATACTCGCCCCAAGTTGCTGCTGTTCCTCTGAGGTCAGCGTGACGGTCAACTGGAAATTGCCACTGGTCACCTGGGCCTGCCCCTGCTGAGCCTGCCCCAGATTATTCGTCAGAAGCAGCATAATCAGGAAGGTAATGCAGCTCAGGAGCGTTACGGTGACCTGGGCACGGAAACGGAAGGTGAGCGGATAGGCCATACTCATGCGACTGAGAGGAGCTAAACCGCGCACATGCCTCAAGAGGAAGGTGAGCAACGCCGCCACCAGATCGAGGTTCGCCATCAGCACAACCACACATCCCCCGATCTGTAACAAAAAGCTCAAAAGAATTGGTCCCTGTCCTACTGTTGTGCTATCAAAGTGAACACTGGGCAGCGAGGCCAGAGCCGCAAACAGGACAGTATTGCCCGCCTGCACACCATAGACCACCCAGCTCGCTCCAATCCACGTCCATCCAAGTCGTCGGAGCAACATACGGAAAAACTTGCCGATCCTCAAGCTCTGGCCGCCCCAGGCCAGCAGCAGGCCAGCGCTCGTGAGAAGCAAAATGAGTCCCAGCGTATGCGCCCATTCCTGGCCAGAAGCGAACAATATGAGAGCGCCAGGCAGACAAAGAGGACCGCGCAGAAGGCCGCCCCATACCAGCCTGATGACTGCCCCTGACCAACGAGCAAGGCTCTGAAGCGGACTTTCCGCCAGAGGTTGACCGGCGGCATCACGCGGGCGCTGCCAGAGGGCACGCAGCAGATCAGCGAATGAGGCGCGCACGGCGGCAACATCATCCAGGTTACGAATGGCAGCGACAATATTCAGACGGCTGATCCAGAGCGCGGCCAGCCCTGCCACTGCTGATGTAGCCAGCACGCTCAAACAACCAGCGCCAAGCAAACTTTGCCAGCTCACCGCAAGATGGAGTGGCACGTGAAAAGCACTGGAGGCTGCTACCTCTGGTCCTAAATTGACCGTCGGCAACTGTCCCA
>DASZXF010001087.1:0-2048 GCA_035546055.1 Ktedonobacteraceae bacterium | reverse complement strand
CGAACCGCAGTTGGTGCCATTCGCCAGGCAATCAAGAGCTGCGTTCACCACCGAGGGAGAAACATAGCCGCCGCCAGCCGCCGAGCCGCTGGCCGGGAAGCCAATGCCCACCTGATCGGGACGCAAACCACCCTGCAACTGGATGCAGGCCAGAGCCGTGATAAAGTTCTCGGTTCCCTCGGCGTAGACCTTGCCATCACACCCCAGCATGGTCCCCGAGTTGTAGTACTGCATATTGACAATGGTCAGAATGCTCTTAATGTTCAGGGCGAGCTGGAAGTAGCTGCCGCCAGTGGACTGCATGTCAATCGTCTGCGGGGCCAGCGTGATAATCAGACCGGAGCCAGCTTTGGCTGACAACTGCTGGAGGGCGCTGGTCATATAAGTCACATTGATGCCGTTCTCCAGGTCGATATCCACGCCATCAAAGCCATATTGTTGCATCAGGCCATAGACACTGTTCGCGAAATTGGCTGCGCTCGTAGCATCTGCGACGCTGACTGTACCATTCTGACCGCCCACCGAAATGATGACCTTCTTCCCCTGCGAGTGCAGCGTGTTGATATCGCTGATGAACTGCGCGCTGGTATAGCCACCGAGAGCGGCTGACAGGCCAGAGTCGATGCTAAAGGTCACACCGCCAGGCTTACCGGGATCGGTATCGGCAAAAGCCACCGCGATCAAAGTGTAATTGCTATTGACCGCGCTCAGACGCATCGTCGCCGCGCCATTGTTGAAGTCCTGCCAGTAGCCAGTAATCAAATGCCTGGGCAGGCTGCCACCACACGTAGTACAGACCGTCGGCGTAGCTGTGGGCGTCTTCGTCGGCGTTGGCGTCGGTGTCGGCGTATGTGTGGGAGTAGCGGTGGGTGTGCTGGTGGCCGTCTTCGTGGCCGTGGGAGTCGGCGTTGGCGTGCTCGTTCCGCCCGGACCAATCAGCGCGACATCATCGACATAGACGCTGGCCTGAACATACCAGCCATGCACAAAAATGGTCACGCTCGTCTGGCTCGCGCCAGTGGTGAAATTGACTGTCAGCAACGTATAACTGCTGCTACTGGTCCAGGTAGAAGCACCGCCACTCACGCCAATATACGCATAAGGGCCGTCCAAATAGCCGCTCAGGGTATAGGCTGTATTCGCCTGAACGCTGATCGTCTGTGTACACTGGCCAGTCGTCGAACTGGAAGGAGCCATCTTCAACGCGTAAGAACCACTGTGAACCGGGCTGGTCACAGCCGCGTCCCCGGCATCGCAGGTCCAGCCACCCAGATTGCCAGCCTCAAAACCGGGATTCGTCACCAGATTGCTCGCAGCGTGCGCGGAACTCCAGTTGGCAAAGATCAGCACGCCAGCGCAGAGCAGAACAAGAAAGCCTGAGAGAGAAGCAAGTAAAAAACGACGAGGTAAATGTGGCATAGTAGCTCTCCTTGCTACAATGTGCTCAGTTCCAGCGAGTCCGGGCTAAACCGAGCAGGTAAGAATAAACGACAAACAACGTCGCAAAGCGGCACCCATCCTCTCCATCTGTCCTGAACGCAACAGGATCTCACACATAATGATAGGCAGATATGGTCTTAATGTCAAGATGTCTAGACCAGTTAGCAGAAAAGTACCCATGATGGTAAATTACACCATCCACGGTGGCTACGAGTCATAGGAAGGGAAATGCATTACAGCTATACAGGTGAGGAAGATAGGTTGCTCTCCATTGGCACACAGGCAAAGCTGCCCGTGTGCCATCTATGGGCCCAGCAGGGATCGAACCTGCGACCAAGGAGTTATGAGCTCCCTGCTACTAACCACTGAGCTATGGGCCCGAATACGCGTGCATTATAACATAGGACATGCCTCTTGGGAAGAGGGCAGAACGGTCGTTTTCCCATGCCGCTTCCACTTCATGCCGTGTTTTACCACCTCATTTATCCTTCCAGGTGAGATCTCAGAAAATTTGATCCCGTTGGCGAACCCTTCTTCTCGCATCCTCGGCGCCTGCGGCGCCTCGCAAGCCGTTGGTAGAGGCGGCAGGTTGGGCCCGGCCCAACCTG
>DASZXF010001086.1:0-3184 GCA_035546055.1 Ktedonobacteraceae bacterium | reverse complement strand
CGGCTCCATTCATCAATTTTTGCGAGAAAACATCCAGGCCGTAACCAGAGAGGGGCAAATTGCAACTGTTCTAACGAGGACTCATCCTGGACATTTCATCCCGAAATATGCCGGCCAGTCCAGGATGATCACACTCTCTTTATGGTTCTGGCACGCTGCCTTATGCCCCCTGGTCCTACAGTCTGCGCACCCTCAACCAGACTCTCAGCCTGCAAACTACCCCCGGTTACGACGACGTAACGGGCGTGGGCACGCCGGCGAGCGGTTTCTTGAGCGCGTTGAGTTAACAAGCTCGTCCTGCATCACAGGCGTATTTCTTCTCACCGGCGAGGGGAAATACGCCTTTTTCCTCTCTTAACCCGTAACCATAGCCCGCCCAAAAGCAACTATAGTAATGAGCGACATCCTTCCCGGATCGTCTTCCCCCATTTATGAGCGATCCGGGCAGCTCTTTTTTTATTATCGCCGTACTGGCTCGCGCCTATCGCCAGCGCAGCCAGTTGACGGCAGAAGATGCGCGGTGGGCGCGGCCTGCCCTCGAACTGGAAGAAGAGTGAGTGGATGAATTGGTAGAAGTTCAGGAGCGGCGGCTGGATTGGTGGATGAAAATCAGCCAGCGTTTGAGCAGACGCACGCGCCTGGTCTGCGCCTTCTGGCGCTGGCGTACTTCCGCGTCGTGGAGCAGCAAGCGCCCTTCCATGTGGCGGGCAAAGCGCGGATTGACATGGAGCTGGGGAGCGGTTCTCAAATGCCAGGCCAGGGTCAGCAGATTCGCTATTTCCAGATCGTGGGCGCTGTCAGGGGGGCGGGAGCCGGGCACATGCGGCCAGGGGGAGCCCGGGCGCGATCTGTACAGGTCAAGCTGCGCATTGAGACGTTCCAGAAGCGGCTTCATGGTGTTTTCTCCCTTCGCTCCTGTTGGGGATGGCTGGCTTTGTCCTGTTTACCAAGCAGGCGTTGCAGACTTTTCAGCGCGCGAAATTGCAGAGCCTTGACCGCGTTGACGCGCTTGCCGATCATGCGAGCCACAGCCGCCACGTCGTACCCCAGAATCAGCCGTCCGACCAGCACCTGGCGCTGTTCTTCGGTCAGGGTGTTGATGGCCTCCACCACTTTTTGCCATTCCTCGCGCGTCTCCATCCAGCTTGCCGGGTCGTCAGAGGCAGGCTGTGACGAGACGACCAGCGAGGCTTTTTGCATTTCTTCCCAGGACTCACCGGGCAGCGGCACCATGACCGGCTGCCGGGCGTGCTTGCGGTAGTAGCCCGCGACCACCACGCGCGCGATGCGCAGGAGCCAGGCCGCGAAGCCGGCCTCATCGGTGGCTTTAAGATGGTGAATGCCCTCAATCATCTGTAAAAACACCTCGGATGTCAGGTCTTCGGCAGTGGCCCGGTCAGGCACACGCATGGCGATATAGCCAAAAATGCCAGGCAAAAAGCGATGATAAAGGGTGCTTAATGCCTTCGCATCGCCCTGCCGAGCTTGCTCCAGAAGGTGTTCTATGGCCTCCATCAGTTGATGGCCTCCCTGGGAGAAAATACGTCTCGTTTAAAGAAAGTTGCGTTTTGCCTGAAAAAGGTTATGGGCACGCAGGCTGAGCACGCCCACTTCTCGCGTCAACAGCCTGCCAACCCGCGTCCGCTCAGGCTTCGTCATGAAACGCTGTTCTGAAATGCTGCTCATTTATTGCTTCCATTGCCGTTGCTGTTGCTATTACCATTACCGTTGTTCTTTGTATCTTTGGAACTGGTGACAGTGATATTGGTGGTCTGGGCAACCGTACCATCGGGATTGACGATACCCAGGCTGTGCGGGTGCTTTTCGCTTTTCCAGGTGAGCACAAACACTATGCGTCCGTTCGCCAGCGTGCCCGTGGCCTGTACGAGCTTTCCATCGACCAGGAGTTGCGCGCCAGCCTGGATGCCGCTGCCGATAATACTGATGGTCGCGTTGCCTTTGGGATGCGCGGGCAGGATGATGCTCGCGCTGCTCACGGATGGGACCGTCTCGCCCAGGCGTCCCAGTTCGCTCGTCGTCGCCGCGCTGGCCGTACTGGTCAGGGTGGGCAGAAGGGAGCGCAACTGCTGGCGAGCATCGCTTTTCAGTGTCTTCAATTGCTGGCTGAGGTCGCTCTTCTCTGTGCCGTCTGGCAGAGAGTTAATGGCGTTCGCGGCCTTTGTCAACTGTGCATCAAATTGCGCCAGGGTTTGCACATAGGCGCTGGATTGGGCGGGTGCCGTCAGGGTCAGCAGCGTTTGCAGATGCGAGCGAGCGGTCTGGAGGTCCAGGCTGGCCTGATCGGGAGGCAGGGTCGCGGTGAGCGTAGAAGACAGCGCCGGTGTGGGTGTGGTTCGCGCCGGAGACTGGCCGGGATCAAGACTGTAGAGCGGATTGGTCGGATGCGCTGTTTGCAGCGCCAGCACCAGCAATCCGACTCCCAGCAGGAGCAGGAGCAGTACGCCGAGTCCGATAAAAGAGAAGGCCACTCTATGCCGTTGCCAGACCTGGCGTAGTCGGCTATCCCGTCCACTCATCTGCCGGGTTATCAGGGCATGGCGGAGCAGACGCCGCTCCAGCGTTTGCGCGAAAGCGGCGTCTACGCGCACCTGGGGAGCCGTCCGCAGGCGCCGGGCCAGTGTGACCAGTTCATCTACCTCGGCATCCCCGGTGTTGCCTGCTCCGACAAAGCCAGTTGTACTGGTTCTGTTTACTTGTGAAAGCTGCTCGTCGAGCCGCTCATCTTGCGGATTCATCATTTTCCCTCATGGAACGCCCGGCGATCCTTTTCCGCACCTCTGCCTCGTCGTGCGAAAGATGAAAAACATCTCCCTTGCATCTCTATGCACGCGCCCAACCACACGGGCGGTAGCTTCCGTCAAATTGAGGGGCTGCCAAAAAGCCCTATCTCCTGAGAAAAGTTGTGATTTCCAGGAAAAAGTTACGGGCCGAAAATCTTGCAAGCGAAGTGTGCTCACAGTGTAGAGGAAATTCCGGTGAAAGCCAAGAAAAGCGGGAAAGAAGTCCTATGCCCGGCTCTTTTTCTACTCCTGGCTCTCCGCTTTCTCCGATTGGGATGCGGCCACGGGGTCGGACTCGCCCAACGTCGCGCACCTGCTGTCCGCTTTGATTGCGGCCACCAGCCAGGCGGATTGAAAGGTCTGGGGCGCGCGAGTTCTGGCCT
>DASZXF010001085.1:0-2944 GCA_035546055.1 Ktedonobacteraceae bacterium | reverse complement strand
CTCCACTGCCGCCCACGGCCAGTAAGCCGGTGGAGCCCATGACGAAAGGAGGTCTATGGCTCGTCGATTTCATCAGGTGCCGACCCACATCGGCACACCTGAACCGGTGCTCAGTATGGGACCACTCACCCTGAGTGCCAGACAATTCCTGCTCCTGCTGCTGGGCGGCGCCCTCAGCTATCATAGCTGGCAACTGCTCGGCGTCTGGACGACGCCGGCAGGTGCCCTCCCTCGCCTGGCGCTCACGCTGCTTCCGGTGGTGGGAGCAGGAGCGCTGGCCTTTGTGCGGCTGGCGGATCGCCCGCTGGAGCACTGGCTGCTCTGTCTGCTGCGCTTTTGGACGATGCCACGCCTGCTGCTCTGGCGTAGCGTGCGCCGCAACCCGGAGCACCTGCTGCCGGTGCTGGAGGATGCCGTTGAAACACCGTCACCTCGCACCTGCTGATGGGTTGCTCATCGTGCTTCTGCCTTGTTCCCTCCTTTGAAAGGACTGGTTTCATGTCCCGTTTTCCCCCTGCTCTTTCTTCCTCTGCCAGCGTCCAGCACCACCTGATCCGTGCGCGGGAAATCCTGGGTGATGTGCTCTGCCTGGATGCTCCTGCCTCTCCGACGCGCCGCCAGTATTGCGCGGTGCTGGAACTCACTGCCCTCAACTTCCAGCTCAAAGCGGAAGAGGAGCAGGCCGCCATCATTGAGGGCTACCGCACCCTGCTCAAAGCGTTGACCTTTCCGGTGCAGATTCTGGTACGCAACCAGCGCTTGGACCTGGAGCGGTACCTACACGAACTCCAGCGCCACCAGCCTGCTCAGGAGACGCCAGGCATGGCCTGGGGGTCCCTGGTCGAGAGCACTCGTCAGTTTCTGCGCACCCTGGGCGCGCAACGCACGCTCCTGGAACGGCACTTTTACCTGGTCATCCCGGCAGAGGAGGCCGCACCTCCGGCAGCGCTCCTGCCCCGGCGGAGGCGCACGCGGCGGCAGGCTGCCCTGGCTCGTGCGCTCCAGACGCTCACCATTCGCTGCGAGAGCCTGTCCGCCCAACTGACCGCGTTAGGGCTGCGCTGTCAGCGCCTGGAGGGCGCGGCCCTCGCGCGCCTGTACCAGCAGTGCGTCCAGCCTGATCGTGCCCTGGCTCATCCGCTGAGTGCTCCGCTGCTGGCCGGGGTCGGTCATCCTGTCCGTGTGCGCGGCGCGACAACCATTGCTGTGGATCAGGCGGAAGAGGAGGCGCCTGGAGAATCCCAGGACGCCGTTTCCCCCACCGGGCGCCGACCCTGGCGTTGGTTCGGGCGGAGAACCGTGCGAGCCCCTACCGCCTCATCGCTTCCAGCGCCGGATCTGTTACCGCTGGCCGATCTGCTGGCGCCGGCCAGTGTCGAGATCATGCGCGATGCCCTGCGCATGGAAAACACCTGGATACGTGGGCTGAGCGTGACGGCGTTTCCGCGCGAGGTTGCCGATGGCTGGCTGGCGCCGCTGATCCTGCATGACGACCTGGCCGAGATCAGCTTGTTTCTCCATCCGCGCGACACCGCGCCCATGCTGCGCCAGTTGAAACGGCGGCGCTCCGGCTATGTCTCGATGCGCCACTTTCAGCAGCGGCAGGGGCGCCTGAGCGAACCGGAGATGGAGGTCGCCCAGGCCGATGTGACCACCCTGATGCGCCAGCTTGCCAGCGGGGAAGAACGGGTGCTGGATCTGAGCCTGTCTCTGCTGCTGCGCGCCGACTCCCGGCCTGCCCTGGAGGAACGCACCGAGCGGATGCTGGCCCTGTTAGGGACCCTGCTCCTGGATGCCAGCACCCACACCGCCTTCTTTGAGCAACTCCAGGCGCTGCGTACCTGCCTGCCAGAGGGACACGATGCGTTGGGGCGCACGATGACGCTTGATACGGCCAGTGCGGCGGCCAGTTTTCCCTTTCTTTCCAACACCCTGGCCATGCCCGGCGGCGTGTTTCTCGGACTGACCAGCACCGGGGAACCTGTCCTGCTCAACCCCTGGAGCCAGGATCTGGAAAATCCGCACGCGTTCGTCGGGGGCGTGACCGGCGCCGGCAAATCGTACCTGGGCAAGCTCTGGATCGAGCGTGATGTCCTGTTGCATGGCCGCGAGGGACTGCGCTGTGCGGTCATCGACCCGGATGGCGAATATCTGGAACTGGCCGCTGCGTTGGGCGGTGAGGTCGTGCGTATTGCGCCGGGCAGTGATCGGCATCTCAACCCGTTCGATCTGCTGCCCGCTGGCTGTGATCTGGCGACCTATGTCCGGGAAGCCCGGCAGGCGGATCGACTGGCCGAGAAGATCCAGGATCTCTATGCCCTGCTCGACCTGATGCTGGCCGAGGGCACCTCTCATGGAGGGCAGCCAGGCCTGTCTAAACAGGAGAAGGGGCTCCTGGATCGGGCGCTCTACGAGGCGTATCGCCGTTGTGGCATTACCTCTGATCTCTGGACGCATGATCGTCGCCCGCCGCTGATGCGCGATCTGTACGCGGTGTTGTGCGAACAGTGCTGCGGCCCGGATGCGACCGGGCTGGCGGCTCGCCTCGCGCGCTATGTCGAGGGCAGTCTGGCCGGCCTTTTTGCCGGGGAGACCAACATCCACCTGGATACGCATCTGCTGGTCTGGGATGTGCGCGAGATGCGGGCGGAACTGCGCCCCATTGGCCTCTTCCTTATCGCGGAGGCTACCTGGACCCAGGCGCTGCGCCAGGACCATCTGCCGCGTGCGCTTTACATCGATGAGGCTGCGTCCATCATCGAGTCTGCCGAAGGAGGGCGCTTTCTGGCCGATCTCTCCCGGCGTGCCCGCAAACGCTATCTGCGCCTGGTCACGATGACCCAGAGTCCTGAGCAGTTTGTGCAGAGCGCAGCGGGCGGCGTGGTCGCCTCCAATGCTGCCATCAAGATCCTCAAAATGCAGGATCGCACCAGTGTGGCAGCCG
>DASZXF010001084.1:0-2143 GCA_035546055.1 Ktedonobacteraceae bacterium | reverse complement strand
CGGCTCCATTCATCAATTTTTGCGAGAAAACATCCAGGCCGTAACCAGAGAGGGGCAAATTGCAACTGTTCTAACGAGGACTCATCCTGGACATTTCATCCCGAAATATGCCGGCCAGTCCAGGATGATCACACTCTCTTTTCTTTATGTATGAATGCCAGACATGCAACCATTTACCCGTTTGATTAAAAAGCTTGCAAAGGGGCATCTGTCCTTTTCGCGAGAGGCGTCTACCCATCTTTTGTTGAAGAGGTGGGTTTGGCTGGTGAGCGGGGAAGTGGAAGCGCAAAGCAGGAGGAAGAACTTGAAGTATAAAAGAGTTCTCTTTAGAGTTGCCGCTTTCCTGGTACTGGTGAGTCTTGTAGCGCTGGGCAGCGGCTATGTCCTGACGGCTCACGCGGCGTCGAGCCGTTCGGTTCTCGCGGGCAGCGCGCCATCGTGGGCCAACGCGAAAAATTATGCCGGTGCGGCCAGTTCCAGCGCTACCATCGGCTTCCGCATCTATCTGGGCTGGAACAACGAAGCGGCAGTTGAAGCCTACGCACAGGCCGTTTCTGATCCACACAACGCCCTGTATCGCCATTATCTCACGCCCGCGCAATTTCGCCGGCAGTTTGCTCCCTCCCAGGCTCAGGTCGGAGCGGTGCAGTCCTGGCTACGCGCCCAGGGCTTCAGCGTAGAATATACGCCGCAGAACAATCACTATATCTCGGTGGAAGGTACCGTGGCTCAGGCCGCCACGGCCTTTGGCGTCAACTTCGGCATGTACAATGTTGATGGCCTGACCGTGCGCGCCCCCTCCAGCGATATTTCGCTCCCCAGCTCAATTGCCGCCAGCATTGATGGCGTGATTGGTCTGGATGACAGCGCGCAATTTGTCTTTACCGATCATGTGATCGATAGTGACGCGCCTCCGCCGGCTGCGTTTGTGCCGGGCCAGCCCTGTTCTGCCTACTGGGATGAGAAGCGGGCGACGGATCTGAGCAATCCTTATGGTTCTGGCGCACTGCCTTACGCTCCCTGTGGCTACACCCCGGCCCAGGTCAAAGGAGCCTACGGACTGGCGAACACCAGCTATGATGGCAGCGGGCAGACCGTGGCCATCATTGATGCTTTTGCCGCGCCGACCATCCTCCAGGATGTCAATCAGTGGTCGATCAATCGCGGTTTGCCGACCATGAAAAACAATCAATTCACGCAGGTTGTCGCTCCGGGCACCTATCATCATCCTGAAAAGGGCCAGAAGCAAGATCCGCAGGGCTGGTACGGCGAAGAGACGCTGGACGTTGAGGCTGTGCATGGCATGGCCCCTGGTGCGAATATCATCTACGTGGGCGCGCCCAACAGCTTCCAGGATCTTGACGCGGCGTTAAACCATGTCGTCGATAAGGGTCTGGCGCAGATTGTCACCAACTCGTATGGTTTTGATACTGAACTGCTGGCCCCTGGCTTTATCAAACCTTACGAAGACACCATTCTCCAGGGCGTCACCGAGGGCATCGGGATCTACTTCTCGTCCGGCGATAACAACGACGAATCGCTCGTCGTGGGCTATCGCACCGCCGATTGGCCGGCCTCCAGCCCCTTCGTCACGGCGGTTGGCGGCACCAGCCTGGCGGTTGGCGCCAGCAACAATTACCTCTTTGAAACCGGCTGGGGTACCACGGCCTCGACCTGGGATAGCGCCAGCGGTGCCTGGGTGCCGGCTGCTCCTGGCGACTGGCTCTATGGCGCGGGTGGCGGCGTGAGTACCCTGTTTGCCGAACCATCCTATCAGCAGGGGGTTGTGCCCGCCGGGGTCTTCAGCGCCCAGGGCCGCACAGGTCGCGCCGTACCCGATGTCGCCGCGCTGGCCGATCCCAACACCGGCTACCTGGTTGGTGAAACGCAGACCTTCCCGGATGGTTCAGTGGAGTATGCTGAGTACCGCATCGGCGGCACCAGCCTGGCCAGTCCCCTCTTTGCCGGTATTATGGCCCTGGCCGACCAGGCTGCCGGTTATGCTCATGGTTTCGTCAATCCGTTGCTCTACAGCCATGCGAACAGCTCAGCTTTCAGAGACGTAGTAAGCCCGGCCTCCACCCTGGCTATAGTTCGTACTAACTATATCAACGGAGTTGATGCCAGCGACGGCCTGTCCTAC
>DASZXF010001083.1:0-8267 GCA_035546055.1 Ktedonobacteraceae bacterium | reverse complement strand
GGGTAAGAGCTTGGATACGTAACAGAAGGTTACGTGCGTTTAAATTTGGGCGCGATTATCGTATCAAGCGGGCTGATTATGACAGGTTCATAGAGGAAAGCGCGACAAGGCCCGAAGAAGATAGGTACAGAGAAGACTAATAGTTAAACCAAGTTTTAACCCCTATTCCTCATTTTGTCGGTTAAAATCCCTGCTCGTCTGCTTCCCGGATTTTCCCGGATGGTGTTTTTGTCATCCGGGAATTTTCCGGTTTCTCGTTCGGCCTCTCAAGCTCATTTACCCGCTTCTCCCGGTTTCCTCCCGGCAATTTTGCCTGCTTTTATCTTGCACTACCCCGCTAACGCGGTGGTGTGACGCTGCGCGGTGCGGTCACGTCAGGTTAGGCTGAAATGGTGGGTTACTACGGTGGTAGGGGCGGGTGGTCGTTCCCTACGCGCTTAGATCGACTGAGGCGGTAAGGGGTGGATGGCTTCGGGCAGTCGAGGCTAAGCGCGTAGGTACACGGACGTTTTGCGGGTGTCGGTGGGGTTGGCTTCTGGTTGTGGGGAAGACATCCGTAAACAAGGCCGTGTGAAACTGATGGGCAAAAAGAAACCAGGAAGCATAGAGTATACTCCCTGGTACTGTGGGCGCTCAAACAGGCTATATCTCATGAGGTAGCTAACGAGGTTACTTCTGAATGTGAGACAGTATGCAGTAAAGTACGTAAGGCGGTCATTTCCTGGGCGAAGTCAGTAATCCATAACTGATGCTTTTTAATACTTTGTCTTGGCCATATCGGAGAGCAGGGCTGGATTGCGGTAGGTATTACATGTCACCAGCGCTCCCACTTCAGCGCGCGTGGTCAACATCGCCATCGCGCTCAGCAGCGTCCAGCACTCGAAATGCGGACCATCAGCAGGGCCGTAGAGCGGGAAGAAATGATCCCAGTTCCAGATAGTATCAACGCCTATTTCCTCGCAGTGCTTCACAGCGCTGGCATAGGATTCATAGGTAGTATGCTGTGGGTGAAGTTGCACACCGACACGGACAGGGCGTGTGTGTTGTGCCTGGGCCATAGAAAACAGATCCTTTCTTCGGTCGCGTAATATATCGCGTCACTTCCTCATTGTAAGCAGATGCCAACGCCGCTTGCAAGCTAGACCGCTGTCTTCCCTGGCCTGTCAGTGGGCGGCAGCTTGTTTTGTCGCGAGAAAAGAGCTGACAAACATTTCTTCTTGCTTCTTTTGTGCGTTATAATGGTCAAAGAGCAGGATAAAATGCGCTCTCAAGCGGCCTGCGATTTCGTCTCCAGCTGGTCGGAGAAAGACGTGTCATACATAAAAGGATGGTATCAAATGCAGAGTGAAAGTATTTCTCCTGGCAGCCCCGTGCGTTGGGGCGTGCTCAGTGTTGCGAATATTGCCGTCAAACGCGTCATTCCGGCCATTGGCGCTTCTGATAGTCAGCAGCTAGTCGCGGTGGCCAGTCGCAATGCCCAGCGGGCGCGCGAGCTTTTTGCCGCGCAGCCCGGTGTGCGCATTTATCACGACTATCAAAGTCTGATTGATGATCCAGAGATCGAAGTGATTTACAATCCTTTGCCCAACAGTCTGCACGCTCGCTGGACCATCAAAGCTCTGCTGGCCGGGAAGCATGTGCTGTGCGAAAAGCCGCTGGCCGTGACCGCCGAGGAGGGCGCGCTGATGATCGAAGCCGCTCATAACAGCGGCAAGTTGCTCATGGAAGCCTTTATGTACCGCTTTCATCCACAGATGATCTGGGCGCTGGAGCAGATTCGTGCGGGGCGCCTGGGAGAAGTGCGCATGGTGCGTGCGTCTTTCTTTTTTAACATTCTTCACCCGCTACGCCCGAACGATATTCGTCTGCAATCTCACCTGGCTGGCGGTTCCTTGATGGATGTCGGCTGCTATCCCGTGAATTTTTGCCGCGCCGTCTACGGACGCCCGCCTTCGGCGGTGGCGGCTCGGGTGTACGCTGCCGAGCCGGGAGCCGTGGAACACACTACCAGCGCGGTACTGGACTTCGGCGCTGGGCGCTTTGGCCAGATTGACTCCTCTTTTGCTCTGCCCACGCGTCAACTGGCCGAGGTGATTGGTGAGCAGGGATCGTTGAGCCTGGCAGTACCTTTTGTGACCGGCATGCACGAAACCGAAGTCGTCCTGAGTCTGGAAGGGCAGACCATTCACCAGAAGATTCAACACGCCGATTCCTATCGTCTGGAAGTTGAGCATTTTGGCGCCTGTGTACGTACAGGAACCCAGCCGGCCTTTAGCCTGGATGAGACCCTGGAGAATCTGGCCACCCTGGAGGCCATCTATCAATCCGCCGGCCATCCCTGGCCACCTGAGACGAGTCAGGAGTCCGCCGTAAATATGCAGGCCGCAGGCGAACTCAATAAAGCGTAGGCAGGGTGCGGCGGCTCCGTTCAGCGCCAGAAGGAGATATGGCGGATTTTGGAGTAATAGAGCCGTAGAATGGCTGAGAGCGACTCGCCGATGCCGTTTTTGGTATTGGTGACATAGATATGGCGGGCGCCCCAGTAGAGGCTTTTGCCGGCGTCCTGGGCCTTGAGCGGATCACCGCCGCTGCGCAGCCGGTTGAACATGTCTATCTGTTGATCGATGCGGCTATCTGTATCAATCAACAGGACGGCGATTTCGGGATTGAAATCGGCTGCGCGCCTGAAAAAGAGCTGGATGTCAGTTTCGGAGATCTGCGCAGGACTGCCGGACTTGCATTCGATCATGACCCGGATACCATCCACAAAGGCCACCACGTCCAGGTCGCCGCCATCGGCCACGCCCTTGATAGTGACGCCGTGGCGGGCGGGAACCTGGAGCCAGCGCCGAAACCATTCAGCGATATACCACTCCAGGGTGGGGCCAATATTATTAACGTTTTTGTAGAAGGAGCCTTTGTGCCACCTCTCGCCTTCCAGCTCGATCAGCAGATGTTCACGCATAAAATCCAGGTAATGAGTCAGCTTTTGTTCGCCGCTACAGATGCGCCTGAGTTCGCTCAGGTCGCCCTGCTGATGGAAGAAGACATGGCGCAGCAGCTTGCGAAAGGTGCTCTCGCCAAAGGCCTCGTAGAGCGCAGTAAACTGATCCTCAGTTTGCTCCTGCGGTCTGGCGCTGGTGAGGTGAATTACCCTGGGATCAGTGTAGACCTGGCGATGCTGGATCAGGTACCAGCCCTGGCGGCGCAGCATCAAATCGAAGTTATCCTGCGCCGCCTCTCGTTCTCTTTGCCGGTCCTCTGGCGAAAATCTCACGCTTGCTCTCCTCGTGGCTTCTGCACTGTGCCGGGAGCGTTGCTCCCTTCTATGCTATAAACGAATCGAGGTGGAGAAGTGTGCCGATGAGCCGGCAATGCAAACGCGAAAGGTTTAGATGCTACCCCTTCGGCGTTTGCACCCTGGCCTTGCTTCAGGCTATTTGATTCATGTCCGACTCATTGCCAATTTCCTCGCCAATTTCTTCTGCTAAGCGTTGCGCTTTCATCTCCCGACTCGTGCGTGGAGGAAGAACGGGCAAGGATAAGACAAGCTCGAAATCGTCATCTGCCGCGATGCGGTTGAAGCGTTCAAAGCCGCAGTCGAGACAGCGATGGACGATCACAAACTCGCCGTTGGTGCGTTGAAAGCTCCCGATGGGCTGCATGGAAGCGCCACAGGTGCTCAAGCGATCTCCAGGCGTTTTGTCATCGACATGGCGCGAGTAAAGGCAGTAGGGACAGTGATTGCGCTGCGACCCGCCAGAAGGGACTGGTCCGATAAACTGGCGACAATGGCGACACTTGAAGACCTCCTGCCGGTTATGCCTGGGGCGCTGCTTGCTTTTTTCTTTATAATCTGAGGAAAAATCGCTTTCTTCGTTGAAATGCCGGAACTTGTTGCGTGATTTGCGCACAGATGAACCTCTTGTTCTTTATGTGGATCTGAAAATTGTTCGTAGAAAAAAGGCGTGAAACGGCTCCAGCCGCGTGCGCGAACTGGAGCGCATTGCTGAGATCCAACATGCGCAAAAGAGTTGAGTACATACACATAAAAAAGCCATCTCGCTCTCTAGATGCCTGTTTCGCATACTATCGTGTCAGGGCACGAAGTCACAATGGTAGGGATAAGAAGGGGAAGTGAGCGCGGAGGGTGCTGATAGGGCGAAAAACAGGCCAGAGAAAGGATTGCCGGCTGATTTTGATGCTCCCTGCTTAAAGAAGGGATTTCTGCCAAAAAGAGGGTGAGAAGGCTCTGAAAGCATAGCACAGCTATCACAAAAAGACTTCACGGAAGAAGTGAAGCATGTGAACTGTTATACGCTTATGGACAGAGCAGTTTCTCTGCTCTCTCTTCTCTTAAAGAGAACAGAAACCTTAGCAGTCCACCGCGCTCATCGCGACGATGACTTGCATCAAAACCCTACTTTTCTAGAGGCGCCTGGCGAAAATTGCCGAAGAAAGGGGTGCGCCTGTAGTGAGTATACTGAACAGGCGCAAGAAAATCAAGGTTTATACCCGGTCGGGCGAGGTTTGAGATATTCTGTCCGCAGGCAGAGGAGAGGAGCAGGCAGAGGAGTCCGCTTTTGTGTTACACTAACGGAAACAGCCTTCTGATGCATGTCCTCAGAATTGCCGTTTGCCAGAACGGGAAGCGGGTTATTTGCGGGGACAGGGCGCGATGTGGTGCCAGGCGTTCCCACAAAACTCGCAATTTGTACAATCAACAGACCCAGGAGTGAAGCTTTGCTATGGCTCAAACAATTGATAACACATCTCAGGCCAATGCTGTCGGTCAGCCTGAGCGCAGGCGTGATGGATTTGATAAACTGACCGGGCGAACGCGTTTTGCGGGCGATATGGTCGCGACCGGTTTGCTGCATGCCCGGCTGGTGCTCAGCCCATATGCGCATGCCCGTATTTGGGGGATTGATGTTGAGGCGGCTTTGCAGATTCCAGGTGTCAGGCATGTTTATACCGGTCAGACGCTGGGCATTGTTGATTACGATGTGGCCTCGCGGGCGAAGTCGCCCCTGGCCCGCGAGGAGGTTCTGTGGAGTGGCCAGCCAGTAGCTCTGGTGCTGGCGGAGAGCGAGGCGGCGGCGGAAGATGGCGCGGCGGCGGTTGACGTGGATTACGAGGAGTTGCCGGTGGTGACAGGTATGCTGGCGGCCATGCAGCCTGACTCGCCCCTGACGCGTGTGATGCAGACCGAGATCAAGTCCGAGATTGCCGGCGGCGGTGCCCATGCTGCCGTGAGCGAGGATGACAGCCCTGATCCAGCCGGGGCAGCGGAGAAGCTTTCGCCCAATGTGACCAGCAAAGGCAGGTTGCACCTGGGCGATATCGAGCAGGGATGGCGCGAGGCCGAGGTGGTGGTCGAGCGCACATTCCGCACGAGCTTTGTGCATCAGTCGTACATCGAGCCGCAATCAATCCTGGTGGCGCCCGATCAGGCCAGCCGTCACCTGACAATCTGGCCCAGCGCGCAGGGACTTTTTGTGGTGCGTTCGGACGTGGCGAATGCTCTGAACATCCCGGAACGCCAGATAACGGTTGAGTCTACCCCCATTGGCGGCGCCTTTGGCGGCAAATTTGGCCTGATCGAGCCGCTGGTCGCGGCTGCGGCGTATACAGCCCGCCGACCTGTGCGCCTGGTGTATACGCGCTCGGAGGAACTCGCGGCGGCCAATCCCGCGCCGGGTTCGCAGATCACCCTCAAACTGGGTGCGAAGAAAGATGGCACGCTGGTCGCCATGGAGGGCAGGGCGATTTTTGACAGCGGCGCCTACGCGGGTGCGGCGGCCATGCTGGGCGGCGCGATTCTCACCAATACCTATCGCTGTCCCCATGTCGATATACGCTGCTATGAAGTGCTGACCAACAAAGCCGGCGTCGGAGCCTATCGTGCGCCGAACGCGCCCCAGGCCACCTTTGCCCTGGAGTCGCTGGTCGATGAACTCTGCGAGAAGCTGGCGCTTGATCCGCTGCAATTCCGTCTGCGCAATGGTCTCAAAGAGGGCGATCCTACGATGGACAGGCGCACCTGGAGGCGTATCGGTCTGCTGGAGTGCCTGGAGAAAATGCAGCAGCATCCACTCTGGGCCGAGCGCCAGGGACAGAAGAGTGTCCCGGAGGGTCTGGAAGGCTGGAAGATTGGCCTTGGACTGGCTGTGGGTGGCTGGCCCGGTGGTACTGAACCAGCCGCAGCTGCCTGCCGCCTGGAAACGGACGGCAGCATGACCGTGGTGGTCGGCCATGTCGATATCAGCGGCTCCGATACCTCGCTGGCCTTGATCGCTGCTCAAGGCCTGGGCGTCTCAGCCAAGAACGTCAATCTCACTCATGCGAACTCTGACACCATGCCCTATAGCGGCGGAACGGGCGGGAGCAAGACGACCTATGCCATGGGGGCGGCAGTGCTTGCCGCCGCTCGTGACGCGCGCAACCAGATTCTCTCGATTGCCGCCGATATGCTGGAGGCGTCTTCAACCGATCTGGAGATCGAGGGCGACCGCGTAGTTGTGCGCGGCGCTCCTGGCAAAAGCGTCACGCTCAAGCAGATCGCCGGGGCCACCATGCGCTTTGCCGGTCAGTTCGAGCCGGTGTATGGCCGGGGCCGTTCCGCCAATCGCGTCAGTTCACCCATGTACACCGCTCATCTGGCCAAGGTAGCTGTTGATCCCGAAACCGGCGAGGTGCGCGTGCTCGCCTATGTCGCGGTGCAGGATATTGGTTTCGCCATCAATCCCGCGCTGGTCGAGGGTCAGATGCATGGCGGTATCACGCAGGGTCTGGGCTGGGCGCTTTTCGAGAACGTCATCTATGACGAAAATGGCCAGTTGTTGACCTCTAATCTGATGGATTACGCTCTGCCGCATAGCTACGATGTGCCGAATATCGAGACCATCCTGGTTGAGGTGCCCTCGGACCTTGGTCCCTTTGGCGCGAAAGGCGTGGGCGAGCCGCCTGTCGTGCCGGTAGGCGCGGCCATCGCCAATGCCGTTTACAACGCCGTTGGCGCGCGTGTCCCGCAGTTGCCAATCACGCCTGAGCGGCTTTTCCAGGCTCTGGCGTAAAGCTCAGTCATTTTGGGAACGGGCAGGCTGTCCGCAAGAAGCGTATATACTTCTTCTGGCCTTCCTGCCCGTTTTTTCGATCTCCCCTGTGCTATACTAGAAGCAAGCGAACAGACACGATCCAACCTCTGCTCTGAGTCGCACGTGTCCTTAGTGGGTGATGTCTACTGTTTGTATGCTTTTACAAACACTATCGGCCACTGATTGCGCTGTGTGCTGGCTTGATTTTCTGACGCAATCTCTGACCACAAAGGAGTGCGTTATGATGCAATTTGATTCCTCAAGGCAACCAACAGAAATTCCGCCACAGGATTGGCCCCCGGAAGTCTCGACGCAGGCCGGAGTACCTCCGCTGGGGGTCACGCCGCCAGAGGTGCTGGCCGAGGAGGCTGCGAGTGGACGACGAGGCGCCGCCTGGCGATTGTTATACCTGATTATTGAGAACGATCCAGGAGCCATCAAAGCCATTTCTGCGCTACCTGATGATCGCCTGGCAGAAAATCTGCTGGAGTTTATCGCCCTGGGCACCTGGGCCGGGAAATCATTTGTCATTCCTCCTCCGCTGCGTTCGCCGTTCGCGCGCACTCGCCTGCGCACCCTCTTTGTGCCGCCTTCCGCCATTGATCAGCAGCGCGGCGAGCGCGTGCTCCTGGCCGCGCTGGCCGATAAACGCACGCCGGTGCGCGATGCCGCCATCTATATCCTGGGTCTGATGGGCTCGCACGCGGCGGTACCCCAACTGATTCAGGCATTGTATGATCCGCAGTTCTCGACACGTTTGCAGGCCGCCAAAGCACTGGGACGCACCGGGAGTTCCGACGCCGTGCCCGCTCTGCTCGACGCCCTGGCCGGGGCGGACGAATACCTGAGTAGCCAGATCTTTCATGCCCTGGTGGGTCTGGGCCATGTCGCGGTACCGGTTCTGCTCGATTTCGCACAGAGCAAATCGGGCTGGATGCGCTGGCATAGTGTGCGCGCCCTCGGAGCCATTCGCGACCCGCGCGCCCTGTCCGTTCTGGTCAACGCCCTGCAAGACTCCGATCATTCGGTTGCCTGGATGGCCGCCAAGGGACTCGCCCCCTTCGGGCGCGAGTGTGTTGTGCCAGTTGTGCATATGCTCTGTACCGCCCATATGACGCCCTGGGTGGTGGAAACCGCCTCGTATGTTCTGCGTATCCAGGGTCAGAATCA
>DASZXF010001082.1:0-4231 GCA_035546055.1 Ktedonobacteraceae bacterium | reverse complement strand
CAGTTTATCCCGGTTTTTCCCGATCTACTTTACAGGGGCAAGGAATAGTCTATTAGCGTAGCAGTCCGCGCTCAAGGGCCACGGCCACGGCTGAGGCGCGTGAGTCAACATGCAATTTTGTGTAAATGTTCGTAAGATGGGCCTTGACTGTCCGTTCCGAAATGCCGAGATGTTGAGCAATCTCTTTGCTGCGTTCGCCACGGGCGACAGCGGCGAGGATAGCTCGTTCACGCTCCGTCAATTCGTGGCTGGAAGTCTCTGCCGAAGCTTCGCGTGGAGGTAGCGCCATAGGCCGGGTCTGCGCGAGGACGCGGGCCATGACTTCTGGTTGAAGCAGGAACTCGCCACGCGCCGCCGTGCGAAGCGCATGAAAAAGCGTTTCCGCGCTCGCCTCCTTGAGAATATAGCCACAGGCGCCTGCCTGGAGGCCGCGCAGCAGCGCTTCATCATCGTTGTAGGTGGTGAGAATCACCACCGCCACCTGGGGCCAGGATTGATGAATCTGTTCGATGGCTGCCAGGCCGTCCATGCCTGGCATCCGTACATCCATCAATACTACGTCTGGCTGTAATTCGCCTGTCAGGTGAATTGCTTGCAGACCGTCTACTGCTTCGCCTACCAGGTGAAAGCCCTCTCCCATTTCCTCTAAAAGCAGGCGCAAACCCTTGCGCACGATCAGATGATCATCAGCTACCAGAATACGCAGCGATTTCTCTATCGTCTCCATGCGTTCCTCCGTTTTGGGTCAGATACAGCGAGAGCGTTGTACCCTGCCCTGGCGTGCTATGAATTTCAAGGTGCCCTCCGGCAAGCTCTGCCTGTTCGCGCAGGCCCAACAGTCCATAGTGGCCAGGCGTATGGAGCGCATTCTCCGGGTCAAAACCGCAGCCATCATCACGTACCAGGAAGATATAGTTCCCCATTTCCTGTCTGAACTCCACCCGGACCTGCTGCGCGTGCGCGTGGCGAGCAATGTTCTGGAGTCCTTCTCGGATCAGACGCAGGGCCGGCTCGGCCAATAGCGGAGGCAGAACCGCCAGGTCTGCCAGGTGAGTCTGACAGATGATGCCCGTAGTGCTGGTAAAGCGGCGCAGTTCCCCCTGAATACGGGCGAGGAGTTTTTCAGACGTATTCCCGTCTATCCGCAGATCGTCAATGGCCTGGCGGGTACTGATCAGCGCGGTCCGGGCGCCCGCCAGTACTTCCTGGACAAGTTCCTGACCGCGCTCAACGCGTCCCCTGAGCAGATGTGAGTTCGCAACTTCAAGCTGCATGACCATGCCCGCGAGTCCCTGGGCCAGGGTGTCATGCAGATCACGCGCCAGCCGCTGGCGTTCTGTCAGCCGTGTCAATTCTTCGATATGAGTTGATGCGGCTTGAAGTTGCTGGTGGGAGCGATCTAATTGTCGATAGAGGAGCAAATACCCGGTGAGAAACAACGACTGAGACAGGTACATGGGGATATTTTGCAGGATGCTGATCCAGAGCCACTTCATCCCCGGTCCAAAGGTGATCCGCTGCGCGGCCAGCATGCCGATACTCAGAAGGATGTAGCTGCCAAGAGAGAGCCAGAGCACCTGAGCAGAAGAGAGCCTGGGCAGGGTGATAATTTCCAACGCCAGGGCCAGGGCCAGGCTCAGCGTTAGCGGCTCCTGCTGGGCAAGCAAATAGACGGCAAAGACGATAATCATCTGCAGGAGCAGGCAGACGAAGAGGACGCGCCGCGCCGGCTTCCCTGAAAGACTGAACCACAAGGTCGCCGCCAGCAACAGCAAGAGCAGGGTAAAAGCTATTGTTCGTGAAAGGTCGAAAGCGGCAAGTGTGAAGGAGAACACGCAGCTTTGATCCGAGGTCACGCAAAGCGGCAGGACAAACTGGTTCAACTCCTCTACTCCCCAGATGTACACAATGCTTACCCAGATCAACAGAAGGGAGCGAAGTGATGAGGAAACAGGCATGTGCGTCTCCTTCCCAGGATAAGATCAAACCGTTTGAACAACCCTTGTGCGCGAAAAACCGTGTCGATCATTGCCAGTATACCATATGTGACTGCGAGAAAGGGCGTTGTTCGTTCAGACATGCCCGAAAGGGCATGCCGGCTTTCCACGTGTGCCCAAAAGAGCAGACCTCGCGACTCCCGAAAAAGCAGACATTCTTTGCCCGAAGGCACGATGAAAGGATCGGGTTTGAAGAGTATGGTATGAGAGGAGAAAGAAGCCCAGGGATAGCATTTGGCACATGTACTTTCTCCTCACTTCCAGGGAAAGGTAAGGATGGACATCATGAAGTTCTCTCGCCAGGCGATAACGGCGCCTGTTGCTTCTCGCGGGGCACTTATCGAGGCACGAGCTGTCTGTAAAGACTATTATCCTGGTGAAACGGCAGTGCAGGCCTTGCGCGGTGTTACTCTCAGCATTGAGCCTGGGGAGGTTGTCGCGATTATGGGTCCCAGTGGTTGTGGGAAAACCACGCTGCTCAACTGTCTGAGCGGGCTGGATAGCATCTCTTCCGGGACGGTCAGCATCGCGGGCCAGGATCTGCGCAGTCTCTCGGATCGTAAGTTGACGGCCTTTCGCGCCCGCGAGATGGGCTTTATCTTCCAGGCATATAATCTGCTGCCGGTCTTAAATGGCATAGAAAATGTGGAGTTGCCCATGCTGGTGAGCGGCGTTTCCCCGCGCGAGGCGCGCAAACGGGCGTGGGCGAGTATCGAACGCGTGGGCATGCGTGAGCGCGCTTACCATCGCCCGGCGGAACTGAGTGGAGGTCAACGCCAGCGCTTCGCTATCGCCCGCGCGCTGGCCACGCATCCTTCCCTGGTCTGGGCAGATGAGCCAACGGGCGCGCTTGATAGTCAGACGAGCCAGGAGATTATCGATTTGATGTTGCAGTTAAATCGCGAAGAGGGTCTGACCTTTGTCTGGGTGACCCATGCGCCAGATATTGCTCAGCAGGCTGGTCGCTTGATTACGATGCGAGATGGACTCATTGAAACAGATCACCGCATATCTGCTCTTTCAGCAGATGAGCAAACGATGCCTGGAAAGCAGGAGCAACGATGATCGCGCTTTTTTCCGGCCCTGCGCCTGCCGCCATTGCCCTGGCGCTTCTCCTGGTGACGGGAGGTTTTCTCCTGCTGGTTCTGGGGTTGAGCCGTCCAGTGCTGGTGCGTATGAGTCTGCGTAACATGGTGCGTCGTCCCAGCCAGACGCTGATATTGCTCTGTGGTCTGACGCTTTCAACTGTCTTTATCACAGCCTCATTGGGTCTGCAAGATAGCTTTACCAATGCGGAGAAAGACTATCGTCTGGCGCAACTGGGCCAGGTTGACGAGTCGGTGAGCGGTCATTTCTCGGTTGACCAGTTTGCCCAGGCCAGTGCCCGTCTCCAGCAGCAGCCGGGCGCTCAGGCCATAGCCGGCCTGCTGGTGTTGCGTCACGGGGCAGATGTGACCGATCAGCGAACCTTGCTGACCGAAACCCGCATGGATGTATATGGTCTGCCACCCGCTTTTGACCAGGTGTATGGTCCAGTCACCGATCAGCAGGGGCAGGTCATCCATTTTGCGGACTTGCGGGCTGACCAGATCATGATCAGTGCTACAGTCGCCAAAATCATGGAGGTGCGTCCCGGCGATACCTTGAATATCCAGACCGAGATAGGTCCATTGACCGCTAAAGTCAGCCATATTCTCTCAACTGATATTGCGGTGACCTCTGGAGAACTGCTGGGGAATGCTCCTTATCCTGAAATTCTGCTGCCTCTGGCTACATTTCAGCAGATGTACGAGCAGGGATTACATCAGCCTGTTGCGCCTAACCTGCTCTGTATTAGAAATACCACTCCCGCTGCCAGTCAGGCCATTCTGGCGCTCTTACAGCAGATTTTTCATGTCGCTCCCCTTGATCCGCAGGTTCATATTCCGGGAACGACCCAATTCGATAGTGTGCAGATTCACCCCTTGCGCTCTGCGATCATTGGAACGCTGAGTGGTTCGCCTTTTGCCGCCGGTCTTGCGCTCGACAATTCACCGGCGGGCCGCGAATATATGCTGCTCTTGCCCGCTTTTACCTGGCTGCTCATTGGAGCGGGCATGTTATTGCTGGTGCTGCTGTGTCTCTTGCTCGCGACCGAGCGCAGGGGAGAGCTGGGGATCAGTCGGGCGCTCGGTTTGCAGAGGCAGCACCTGATTCAGCTCTTTTTGATAGAAGCGTCGGGCTATGGTGTGGTG
>DASZXF010001081.1:0-1896 GCA_035546055.1 Ktedonobacteraceae bacterium | reverse complement strand
CTGATCGCCTCCTGCCTGGTCGTTTAGTTCAGGCTCGCTGCCTTGCTATCCGCTGCGACTTTCTCGAATTTCGCCATGCGCACCGAGGCTGGCAAGACGACTTCGGTAGCTTTGCCGGCTTCCGCCGATATGACAATCGCTTTCGAGGAGCGCTTGATCGCTCTGGCTTCATAAATCAGCACACCGCCAATGATCACCAGATCAATGAGGCAGTTTATCCACCAGTACCAACCAAAGGCCACGCAGACCGCTGTGACGACGACGTTGAGAACAGCCAGGGGCAGCAAGGTCTGCCAGCCGAGGCGCATCAGGCGGTCGTAGCGGATACGCGGCAGGGTGGCGCGCAGCCAGATGAAGAAGAACAGGAAGAAGGCGACTTTGACCAGGAAGAAGACGATTGAGAGAATCGGGAAACGCTCCAGGCCAAAGAAGCTCCAGCCGCCCAGGAAGACAGTCGAGACGACTGCGCTGACGGTGATCATATTGATGTACTCGGCCATCTGGTAAAGGCTCCAGCGCAGGCCACTGTACTCGGTCAGGTAGCCGGCGGTCAGCTCTTGTTCCGCTTCAGGCAGGTCGAAGGGGGCGCGGTTGACTTCCGCGACACCGGCGATCAGGTAGAGCACGAAGCCGAGCGGCTGGGCGGCGATGAACCAGACATTGTTCATCTGGGCGTGGACGATGCCGACCATGCTCAGGGTGCCCGCCCACATGAGGGCGCCGCTGAGGGCCAGACCCAGGCTGGTCTCATACGAAACCATCTGGGCGGCGCTGCGCAGGGCGCCGAGCAGCGAGTAGCGGTTGCCGGAGGCCCAGCCGCCGAGCACGATACCGTACACGGCCAGCGAAGAAATGGCGAGAATCCAGAGCAGGCCGATATTGACATCGCCGATCAGCGGATCCCAGACGCTCGGTTTGGCCGGGTCGGCGCTCCAGTTGTTGCCAATCGGCACAACCGCGAAGGCGCAGAGCGCTACGACGACGGAGATGACCGGCGCGACGAGGTAGATGGCTTTTTTGGCCTGGGCCGGGACAATCTGCTCTTTGAAGGCCATTTTTACAGCGTCGGCCAGCGGTTGCAGCAGACCCAGCGGGCCAAGGCGGTTTGGTCCCAGGCGTCCCTGGATCTTTGCCACCACGCGCCGCTCAATCAGGGTCATGTAGGCAAAGGCGGTCAGCAGGGCGAAGATGACAATGGCGCTCTTGACGACGCTGGCCACAATTTCGTTATTCAGGAAATCAAGCATGAGCCACCTCCTGCTCCTGCGTGCGCACTCCCTGAGCGCCCAGGTCTTCCCAGGTCAGGCCGCTGTAGAGCGAGTTGTGAGCAGCGATCTCGTTGAAGATGTCGCGCGGGCTGCTATAGGTCCATTTGTGGCCCAGGTGCGTAGCGAGGTCGTTGAGAATCTCCCAGTCGGCCTTCGCGCCGGGCAACGGACGCAGCGCGCGGCGCACAATCTGCACATGATGGTCCACATTGGTCATAGTGCCATCTTTTTCCGCGAAGGTCACAGCCGGCAGAACCACATCAGCCTGGCGCGCCGTCTCGCTCAGGGTGATATCCTGCACAATGAGGAACTCCAGGTTGGGCGGCAGTTCGCCATGGCGCAGAGGATTGGCCCCCATGACGTACAGGGCGCGCACATCGCCGCTCGTGAGAATCTCGTCATAGGCCAGACCCTTCTCAGTGGCAGGCTGGTAACCGGGCAGGGCATCGGGCAACAGGCCCATATCGCGCGCGCCCAGCGAATTGGCATCCTCGAAGAGGGGTCCAACCCCGGAGCCGGGGCGATTGAGATTGTCGGTCACGACGGCCAGAGCTTGCAGATCGGCGGCCAGAGTCGCGCCATTCGGAGCGAGAGTCGCCATTTCGTCGTACAGAATGATCGCGCCCCT
>DASZXF010001080.1:0-7421 GCA_035546055.1 Ktedonobacteraceae bacterium | reverse complement strand
CGCGCCCCCCACACCTCACCCTTTCCCCTGGGTGGGGAGGGGAAACGCGCCTTGCGGTGCTGGGAACATTGGGGAGGACTGATATTGAGAGGCATGAAAGCAACAGGAGTAAAGCCGTCGGAAGAGGAAAAAGCGATATGTTAAAAAACCCTGCCCTTTATCAGAGGCTCTTTACACAGGCGCCGGCGTGTGATATTCTGGACGACATAGTTCACAATATAACTGGAAGGAGGCGCCGCAAGCCATGGGGCGACCGAGTGACGCCAGGGCGCGTTTAATTGAGGCCGCGAGGCAGGTGTTTTTCTCGCAAAGCTATACGGCGGTGAGCGTTGACGAGTTGTGCGCGGCGGCAGGCGTCAATAAGAGCAGCTTTTACCATTTCTTTCCATCCAAGCAAGAGCTGATCCTGGCGGCCATTGATACCCAGTGGCAATGGTTTGAGCAGGTCGTGCTGCATCCCCTGTTCACCAGCGACCTGCCGCCGCATGAACAGATTCTGCGCTTCTTTGAAATGACCCTGGAAAAACAGCGGGCACTGAAACTGACCACCGGTTTTATGCAGGGCTGTCCCGCCGGTAATCTGACCCTGGAGATGAGTACGCAGGACGAGGCGATTCGCGTGCGCATTGAGCAGTTTTTCCAGGCCTGGCTCGGCTACTTCGAGCACATGCTGGAGCAGGCCAGAGTTCAGGGCATCGCACCGGCCACGCTGGATGTTCCCACAACCGCGCAGGCACTGCTGGCTTACTTCGAGGGCGTGATGCTGCTGGCAAAGGGCCGCAACGATCCATCTCTGTTGCATACGCTGCGCCTGGGAGTCCTCGCTTTAATGCAGGTAGATACGCCAGCGACCAGCAATGTTTGAAGGGAACTAAAGAAACGTGTTTTTCGTTCTACGGAGGCACAATCGAGAGCTTGAAACCTTCTTTTTCCATCATTCAGATACACAAATGGCTATCCATTCATCCATTCTACGGGCCAGTCCCAGGAGGATAGCACCGCCTGGCCTGTTCTTTTTTTGTCTTTATTGTGAACTGTATAGTTCACAATTCTTCAAGGCTGTGCTCTGTTTTGCCAGAGCAGGCATATGTTAGAAGGAACAACAACCATGACGAAACGTGTAGTTATTACTGGTATGGGCATGATTACGTCTCTGGGCCATTCGCTGGAGGAGACGTGGCAGGCGCTCTGTGAGGGGCGTTCGGGCGTGAGACGGATTGAGAACTTTGACCCGGACGAGTACCCGGTGAAATTCGCGGCTGAGGTCAGGGGCTTTGACGCGAGTATGTACCTGGAGCGCAAGGAGATCCGGCGCAATGATCCCTTTACGCACCTGGCTGTCGCGGCCTCGCGCCAGGCTTTAGAGCAGGCGCGCCTCTCGATCAGCGCGCAACTGGCCCCGCAGGTTGGCGTGTGCATTGGCAGCGGTGTGGGCGGGCTGATGACGCTGCATGAACAGTTCGCGGTGCTGCACGAAAAAGGGCCGACACGCGTCAGCCCCTTCCTGGTGCCGATGATGATGATCAACGCCGCGCCGGGTATGGTTTCGCTGCTGACCGGCGCGCAGGGACCGACCTGGGCCGCCGTTTCGGCCTGTGCAACCAGCGGTAACGCGCTGGGCGAGGCCTGGGAAACTATCCGGCGGGGCGCGGCCAGGGTGATGCTGGCGGGAGGCGCCGAAAAGGCGGTGACGCCGCTGGCCATGGCTGCTTTCGCCAATATGCACGCGCTGTCGCGCCGCAATGACGATCCCCAGGGGGCCAGCCGTCCCTTCGACGCCGGGCGCGATGGCTTTATCATGGGCGAGGGCGCGGGTATGCTGGTATTGGAAGAACTGAGCTTTGCTCTGGAGCGAGGCGCGCCCATTCTGGCCGAACTGGTCGGCTACGGCTCAACGGCTGACGCCTACCACATCACCGAACCCGCGCCGGGAGGCGAAGGGCTGGCGCGCGCGATGACCTGCGCGCTTGAAAGTGCAGGTCTGCGCCCCGATCAGGTCGATTACATCAACGCCCACGGCACCTCCACGCGTCTCAATGACAGCACCGAAACGCAGGCCATCAAGCGCTGTTTTGGCGAAGACGCCTACCGGGTGGCCATCAGTTCGACAAAATCGATGCTGGGACACACCTTCGGCGCGGCTGGAGCCATCGAGGCCGCGATTGCGGTGCTCAGCATCGTGCATGGCGTCATGCCTCCCACAATCAATCAGGAGCAGCCGGACCCCGAATGCGACCTCGATTACATTCCCAATCACGCGCGTAAAGCGCCGGTGCGGGTGGCACTCTCGAACTCAATGGGCTTCGGCGGTCACAATACCAGCCTGATTTTCCAAGCCTTTGAGCCAGAAACGACCAGCCAGCTTCACAAAAAATGAGCGACGCGATCAAGGCTCCCGCAAGTCATTCCGGGAGCCTTGATCGCGCTGACAGGATAGAGACGATCAGTCAACGTCAGTGCTGGTTCGTCGAATATGAGGAACGCAGCACATGGAACCCAGGGCGATGAGAACGAGGAGCGAGGTCAGCAAAAAATTGTCGTGCATGGCCAGGAGAGAACTCTGATGCGCCAGCAGTGTACCCGTCAGGCCTTGCGTTTGCAGACTTTGCATATGCTGCTGACTGCGCACCTGGACGAAGCTGGCGATGATCGCCACCCCCAGAGGAGCTGCCGTCGCCCGCAGGACTGAAAGCAGGGTAGAGGCGTTGGCAATGGCCAGCTCCTCCTCTTTTTTGATGCGCGACAGGGCCGAAACCGCGATCTGATTCGTCATACCACTGGCGCCGCCCAGCAGGAGGAACAGGCAGACAATCAGCCAGATCGGGGTATCCAGGGCCAGGGTCATCAGCAGAGCCAGGGCCAGCGCAAAGAGCAGCAGGCCCGGCATGATCGCGGAACGAGGGCCGAAACGGTCAGCCAGCCGCCCTCCCAGGGGCAGAACAAGCAGAGTAGCCAGTGAAATCGCCCCCTGGATGATACCCGCCTGGAGCGGCGTTTCCTGATGCAAGGTCTGCAGATACACAGGCAACAGAAAGAGCATACCGAACCAGACAAAAGCCACAATGATCTGAGTGAGCACGCTGAAAGTAAAGGCGCGATCCTTAAAGCGGCGCAAATCCAGCAAAGGCTCCTGGTCACGCCGGGTCCGCCGTAGTTCATGTGCCACAAAAAACGCCAGCGACGCCACGCTCGCCGCCAGGAAAAGCATGTTCCAGAAAGTCGGGCCATTGCTGATGAGATCCGGTGCCGCATACAGAAGCAGGGATATCCCCAGCGCGGAGGCCACAAAACCGCTCCCATCGAAGCGCGTTCCCGTCTGCCCTGGCATGGGCTTCAAGACCCGCTGAGCCAGGGCCACCGTCACAACGCCCAGAGGAAGATTGATGAAAAAGGCCCATTGCCAGCCAAACGAACCCACCAGATAGCCACCCAGGAAAGGACCAAGCGTCGGCGCGAGCATCATGGCCAGACCCATCACGCTGGTCGCTCGCCCGCGCTCCTCATATGGAAACGCCTGATATTGCAAGATCAGCACCATCGGCAACAAAACGCCGCCCCCGATGCCCTGGAGACAGCGAAAAAAGACCAGGGAAGGGAGATTCCAGGCCAGGCCGCAGAGCAATGATCCCAGCAGAAATGAGCTTAATGACCAGATATAGGCTCGTTTTCCTCCCAGAAGCGCGGTAAAATAAGGAGCCAGAGGGATGACGGCGGCTTGCGTAATCATGTAAATAGTGGTGATCCATTGTACATCATGCAGATTAGCGGCAAAAGCTCGCTGCATCTCAGGAATGGCGATGTTGACAATGGTTGAGTCCATCATACTCATTAACATCCCCAACGCCACCGCTATAGTCACCCACCATTTATAGGCAAGTCGTCCCTGAAAACGAGAAAGAGTGAGCATGGAAGGTTCCTTTCTAAAGCTTACACGCGTAAGTCAAGCTCCATGATTTTGTCTCCTTCTTGACTTACACGCGTAAGTCCATTATATTCAACAGGAAAGAAACGTGTCAAGGGAAAGGATGAGCAATGATGAAAAAGGCTGCAGGGCAGCACAGAGTTACGAGCGCTGATGTAGCGCGGGCATGTGGTGTTTCGCGGGCCACGGTCAGCTATGTTTTAAATAATGATCCGCGTCAGACTATTCCGCCGGAGACGCGGGAGCGCATTCTGCAGGCGGCTCAGGAACTCGGGTACAGTCCCTTTGCGCCGGCGCGGCTCCTGCGCTCCGGTCAGAGCCAGTTAGTGCTGGCGGTGCTGCCCTTTGAGCAGATTGACCCGATTCTCTCTCTGTATCTGAAGGATCTGGAGCAAAAGCTGGCCCTGCACGGCCTGACCCTGATCTGCTACGTGGGCGTCCATCCTCAGACGGGCACCCTGCATCCATCAACCCATATCACGCCCTGCGTTCTTCTTTCCTACGCAGCTCAGGACGATCCGATGATCGCGGATTTTCTGGAGCAGTTCCACGCGCCGGTGCTCCAACTGCTAGGCGGGGCCAGCGCCCAGGAGAAGATCGGGGAAATGCAGGCGGACTACCTGATTCAGCGCGGCAGGCGTTCGCTGATCTTCCTCAGTCTTGAACGCGAGGATATCCAGGTGATCGCGCAGCATCGTCTGCGGGGCGTGCGCCAGGTCTGCGCACAGCGGGGAATCGCGGAGCCGCTGGTCTGTACCCTGCCCTCCACGCGCGAACAGGCTCGCCCCGTTTTACGCAAAGCGCTGGCCACGTGTGCCCCGCCGTGGGGTCTGTGTTGCTACAACGATGAGGTCGCGTTAGCCGCCCTGGCCGTCCTGGCCGATGAGAAGATCCCCATTCCGCACGCGGCGGCGGTCATCGGCTGTGACAATATCCCGCTCGCCCGGTGGAGTATTCCCGCCCTGACGACGATTGCCTTCTACGACAGCGGCTCACTTGAGTTGCTCATCGCGACAATTGTGGCGCTCAGTCGCAACGAAAGCGCAGCCTGGACCTCGCAAAGAACGCTGACCCTGGTGCAACGCGCGTCGGCATAGTTCGCCCTGCACGCAGATCACCAGCAAGCAGGGCCGTTACGCGATGGGCGTGACATATTGGGGATTGCCGCTGATTTCCAGCAGAGTTTGATTGCGAATGACCGGTTGGACACGCTGTTCGCCGGCCATGCTGGTCACGGTGACGCCTCTGGCTTCGATGGAAAGCGTGACAATGTGAGGGTCGCCGGTGGTCCAGAGCACCTGCTTTTGCGAGCTTCCGTTGGTAAAAAGCAGCGTATAATCCGCGCCGCTATTCAGACGCCGGCTGAAGCGGAAGCCGGCAAGCTCATGGATCAGGGTGCGCATGGCGGTATAAGCTGGCTTCGGCTGGCCGCGACTGGTGAGCAGACCAAAGTTGTCTTCGGGCTGCCTGGCGTCCGTGCCGTCGTCCTGCCAGTCGTAGAGAATACTGATGGGCAGGCCGCTGAGCAGATTGATGAGCGAGAGGCGCGTCAGATAAGCCGCCTGCTGATCGCGCGAAACCAGGGTGGTCGAATAGCCCCATTCACTATTGACAATGGGCAGATGGGCTTTGTCCTTCGGCGCGTAGCGGGTCAGCAGCGAGCGCACCCGCTGGTAGTCAGCCGTGACAGTCTCCGGCGCGCCCGGGCGGTAGGGATGAACGCTGATGGCGTCAACCAGGCTGGCCAGGCCAAGGGAGAAACAGTTTTCCAGGTAGGTCCAGGCAGCGGGATACTGATCAGACATGCCGGTGAGCGCGGGCGCGATGATCAGGGCGTAGGGATCGGCCTGGCGCAGAGCGGGAACCGTGGCCTTGAGCAGAGCGAGATAGTCTTCAGGGATCGGCGCGGGCGACCAGAAGCGCACATTATCCGGTTCGTTCCAGACCTCCCAGATGATATTGCGCCCCTTGAAATGCGCGGCAGCCGCGCCGGCGAAACGCGCAAAAGCCTGGCGTACAGCGTCGGTATGCGGTCCCACAGCAATAGCCGGCGCGGCAGGCAGAGGCTCGTAAAGGGCATTGCTATAGCCAAGAACGCACAGCGGACGCACCCCGCGACTGGTGAGCGCCTGAATGATCGGCTCATACAGCGAGAAGTCATAATGCCCCTGCTGGCGCTCTACCAGGCTCCAGGTAAGGTCCAGGCGCACCAAACGCAGTCCCAGGCTGGCCAGTTGGGCGATCTGGCTGAGCGCCTGAGCCGCGTTGGTGAAATGCAGATTAACACCCAGCCCTGCCGACACAACCGCCGCCGGCCACCCATGCCCGGCCAGATCAACCACAGCGGGATGAGGTTGCGTCATCTTTTGCATCGCCGTCCGGGTTGTGCTCGAACCCGCTACGGCCTGACCCTGCGCGGACGAACCACATGCCGCCAGGGAGATCCCTCCCAGCGCTAAGCCTCCTAACATCCCCACGCGCAACACTCCGCGTCGACTTATCCGCGCCTCCGTCTTCCCCGACTCATCGCCTTCCCTGATTGAATGATGCATGACAAACGCTCCCTGTTATCTATCTGCCAAGGCTTTTTTTGTACTCATCATATCACAGCAGAGCTATGGAATAGTTCACACTATTACGCGAGATGAATAAAAAGCCGTTCTGGCATGTGCCTGGACATATGTCAGAACGGCTTTTTATTCATCTCGCGTAATAAGAATATGTGAGTTTCTCGCCGTCAGCCAATAAAAAAGATCCCACCCGCGCCGCTTTGAGCACAGGTGGGAGACGATGACGCGCGAGCGTATAACTTTTCTCCAGGTCAATGACCAGGAAACAGTTCGCGCTTTGCCAGAAAAGCTTATGCAACGGTACTGCGGTTTCCAGCGATGGCGTGCAGAATACCAACCAGAATGCAGGCGCCGATCAGGGCCACGACAAAGCTGCCCCAGAAGCCAAACGAAGCATCAGGTGTCAGTACATCCATGAGCAAGCCACCGAGGAAGGCGCCGACCAGGCCCACGATCAGATCTCCAATCAAACCAAACCCACGACCAGGCATGATCACACCAGCCAGCCAGCCAGCCACAATACCAATGATGATCCAGGCAATAATGCCGCCCGGATTCAAAGCCGCCGCCAGGAACAGTGTAGCAAATGACATGATGATATCCTTTCTTGTCTCTCCAGCAAGTAAAACATCTTGAATGCATCAGTGCTTTTCTGAACGCATATGCTCTTGATCTGCTACTCAGCAGGATTGTGAGCATTCATGCTATTTTGCATCTGTGCTGTTCCTTACACGAAAGAGCTGGCTTTATGGATACAAAGGAGCTGGCTCTTTTCAGGCCGGGCGAGGCCAGTATTCATACTGCATATGCCGGGCCGTCTCGTTGGCCTGCTCCTGGCCCAGCAGACGCCCGACGACATAGAGCGACATGTCGATGCCAGCGGAGATACCGGCGGAGAGGATGACATGCCCGTTGTCTACATAGCGCTG
>DASZXF010001079.1:0-3745 GCA_035546055.1 Ktedonobacteraceae bacterium | reverse complement strand
CCTGCCGCCTCTACCAACGGCTTGCGAGGCGCCGCAGGCGCCGAGGATGCGAGAAGAAGGGTTCGCCAACGGGATCTTCTGAGGCGGCAAGAAGCCTCATCAGGAGTGGCGCGCCTGCGGTGCATGACGTTTCTATTTTGGAATGGCCCGAGTTGTCGTAAAAGCTCTGTTCATTTGTCACACAGATATTTTATAATGTATTCTCAGAATACGCTTTTCAGGTTTTTTATGATGATGCAGCCAACAAAATCTTTCTGGAATAGCTTTTCTCGTGAGGGGCGTGTAAAGCAGTTATGGGCGCGGGCTCTGCAGGAGACAGACCAGCAGGCATGTCTGACCAGGTTGCGCTCAGTTTTGCGAAAACTGAGCGCGCCGCCGTCTTTCCCGCATCTCTGGTTGCCTTTTCTCGACGTTTTCCTGGCGAGTGAACGTGTTTCGCTGCTCAATGCAGAGGACCTGGCTCTCGTGCGGGAACTAGGGATGCTCAGACAGCAGGATAGAGAGCAGCAGCCTGCGGCCTGGGAGATCTGGCAACGTGTATTTGAAGCTTATGGGCGGCGGACGGAGAAGAAGCAGGCCCATGAACTGGCTTTGACTCTGTTGCACGATGCAAAGTCGGATGAACAGACGAAAGCGGTGTGCGTGCGAGTGCTGGCCAGCCAGGAGTTGCTGACCGATCAATATTTAGATATGTACATGAAGCACTTGCGGAATAGCCGGGCTTCGCAAGCGGAACCTGAAATTATGCGAACGCTCAGCTTGCTTTTTCAGGTGGATTTTCAGATTTCAGATGAGCAATTGCAACGGGTTCATCGGGTCGCGCAGTTTTTGTTGAAGCTCAACGTCGCAGATTTGCCAGCGCTGACACCACAACTCTGGACGGCAGAAGGAATTGTGCAGCTTGTCTGGCTGAAGGAACTCCAGGAGGCCAGGAGATTTTTCCAGCGAGCCAGCGAGTTACAGAGTGAGAATCTGCTGGCCTGTCTGGGTTTACTGGCCTGTGCTATCCAGCAGGGGGATGAGGCTGAGCTAAGCCGTCTCAGGCAGAGCATCCAGATCCAGCCTTTGCTGCACCACAGGGAGGTCGCGGCTTTACTGGAAGTGCAGGAGGGACTACGGTGGCCTGGAGAGGAGGAGACAGAGGTTTCGCGTCCTCTGATGCCAGATCGGATGATCGCGCTGATTTCTCCTTCCACCCGGCGTCTGCTGGGCCAAACAGCGACCTTTATGCTGGGATATAGCTATCTTCTGCTAGGTAAGGCGAAGGAGGCGCGACTCGCATTTGCTGAACTGATGAAGGATGGTTTAAGCCAGCCGGAGTGGGGCTATTACGCGGCCTGGGCCTATGTGCAGTGCGGAGAATATGAGCGGGCGGCAGACTGCTTTAGACTGTTGGGAAACTGGCCAGGGCGCTGGGTAGTGGCCTGTCTCTTACTCGATGTTCGTCCCCAACTGGCTGAGCAATGCGGGGCGTTGTCTCTCCTCAGACACCTGATGAACACGCCTGTCCCGCTGGCGAATGTCGTAAGAACCAGGCTGGTGCTGGCCGGGTGGGAGGATGCTTTCCCGCCGGCCCAGACCTTTCCCGAGTTTTTGTCGCTGCCAGAGCAACTGGAAGGGCTGCGCACTCGTTTGGGGATGGCGTTGAGGTGGAAGAAGCTGGCGGAGGCGCGAAGTTTAGGAGATCTGCCGCTCTTTATGCGTTTGCCCCTGGTCGAGCAGACATTCTGGCGCGCATTACTGGCTGAGGATGAGAAGAAGCGCCAGGAGTTACTGGTGCAGACTGCCGGGCCATGGCAATCTCAGCGGGCGGCGCTCTATCTCGTCGTGGCCAATGCGCACAGGGGAAATTGGGAACTGGTGCAACAATATAAAGAGCAGGCGCTGGCGGGACGAAGTGATTTGCGGGCACAGTTCATTCAGCTCTCTCTCGCCGGATATGAGGAAAAGGGTGATGAGACGATAGAGCGCGCGAGCCAGCTGGTGGTTCTTGGTGAGGCCAGGGCGGGTTATGTGTTGGGAAACCTGTTATTAGTCAAAGCCAATACCCGGCCTGAACAGGCCGCCACGGCTCGGATACAGGCGGCGCTGGCCTGGCAGCGCTTGCTGGAAAGCGTTCCCACCGTCCCGCAAGATCTGGCCGCGTTAGCCGCCTGTGCAGCGTTTCTCGCTTATCCTGAGCAACGCGCCGCCAATGGGCGGACCTTGATTACCCGTTTTCAGGAATTGGAGCCTGCTTTCCAACAGCCCTGGCTGGAATGGCACACGGCCCTGGCCCTGTTCTGGTATGGTACTCCCCAGGAATTCGAGGCCTGCGTCCAGTTCTTTCCTCGTATGGTAGAGCTGGCACAGCGGGCCGGAGCGTCGGTAATCGCTGCCCTGCTGCAAGTGCTGGCTCAGCGAGCGGAGCAGTTTCAGGATCAGGCCAGCCGTCGAACGCTGCTAGAACTGCTCTGCCTGCTCATGCAGGCAGGTCAGGAGCATGAACAGGCATTCTCCACAGCCTTTGTACTCGCTCTGCGTCAGCTGGTCGCCCATGCTGAGCAGGAGGAGCGCAGGTTTATCGAGCAGGAGACGCGCCGCCAACTGGTTCTCCAGCCCCGCAATGAACGCTTGCTGCTCTACTCAGGGGTTCTGCTTTTGGAACGAAAAGCCTATCAGGAAGCGGCCACCCTCTTGCGCGAGGCTGTCCCGGAAAGTCCCATCACTGCTCATTTGCTCCACGCGCTGACGGATATCCTGGAGCAAAAGCCTTTGAGCGGTCAGGTGCTTCCCGGAGATGATGGACTCCCGGAACGGACGCGTGAACTGCTGAGGCTGGTCAGAACCATCGTCTCTAAGAACACCAGCGAGATCGCTACCGCCCTTTCGCGTCCTGAGGCCAGTCACTGGCTAACGAGCAGGGGAAATGAGCGCATCCTGGCGTCTTTTTGCCGTATACTGCGTCAGCAAAAGCTCACACCTCCGCCCTTGCTGGCCAGTGTTTTCTATAATCAGCGCCTTCTCGACCTGGACAGAGCCGAACTGTTTGATCTGGCCTGGTGTGCCCTCTCCCTGGGAGAGCATGAGCCGGCCATCAAATTATGGGAAGCGGCTCTGAGAAAGAGCGAAGGACTGCCCGAACAGCAGAACTGGCGGAAGGATTTTGTGCGTTACCTCTGCCGGCAGGCGGTAGAAGCATTTCAGGCCGGGAGACCGTTGCTCGCTGTAAACCACCTCAAACAGGCTGCGCATTGGAGCCTGGACGAATCTGGTCCCCGGTTGAAGCCCGCGCTTCTGGAACATGCGAGAATGCTGGAAACCCAGACCCTTTCCCGGCTCCTCCTGACGGCGCTCTTTCCTGATCTGGACCAGAACGCTTTGCCCGCTGGACGTTACTATATACTGGGGCGGGTTATTCAGTCGAACCCGCAATTGGGCGTTGCTCTGATCAATCGGGACCACGAGCGCATTCAACAGGAATGGGCAAGTACTCTGTGGGAGCAACAGCAGAATATGCGTTTGTTCCATGCTCTGGCACTCATCTATCGTGAAATTGCCCTCTCCAGACAGCGCCAGCTGATCGATACAGAAAAAGATTGGTTCACCAGCACCAGCCTCTGGCTGTTATTATTCAGTACGCGGGAGTTCTGGCACTACTTTGCTACGGCCAGATATCGTTCTGAGGAAGCGGAAGCAAACGGCCAGCTCAGCGCAAGACAAGCAGAAGAACTCTGGCAGGATGCCCTGGAAAATATCCTGACCT
>DASZXF010001078.1:0-3123 GCA_035546055.1 Ktedonobacteraceae bacterium | reverse complement strand
GCGGGGCTATTCCTGCTCCCAGTTTCGGGCGCGCTGGACGGCGCGTTGCCAGTTGGCATAGAGTTGTTCGCGCTGGTCGGCGCTCATACGCGGCTCGAAGGTGTGGTCTACGGCCCATTGCGCGGCGACCTCCTCCTGGTTTTGCCAGAAGCCAACGGCCAGTCCGGCCAGGTAGGCGGCGCCAAGGGCGGTGGTTTCGGCCACGCGGGGACGCTGCACGGGAACGCCCAGAATGTCCGCCTGGAATTGCATGAGCAGATTATTGACGACGGCGCCGCCATCCACGCGCAGAGTGGTCAGATGTACCTGGCTGTCGGCGGTCATGGCTTCGAGTACATCGCGCGTCTGGTAGGCCATCGATTCGAGGGTGGCGCGGGCGATATGCCCGGCTGTGGAGCCGCGCGTCAGACCGACGATAGTGCCACGCGCACGCGAGTCCCAGTAGGGGGCGCCCAGACCCACAAAGGCGGGAACGAGATAGACGCCCGCGTTGTTCTCCACGCTGGCGGCCAGTTCCTCCACGTCCGCGCTCTGCTTGATGATGCCCAGACCGTCGCGCAGCCATTGCACCGCCGCACCGGTGACAAAGATAGAGCCTTCCAGCGCGTAATACGTCTGTCCGCCCAGACCCCAGGCGATGGTGGTCAACAGACCGTGCTGCGAGGGCACGCCCCGAGTGCCGGTGTTCATCAGCATAAAACAGCCGGTGCCGTAGGTATTTTTGGCCATACCCACCTCGTAACAGGTCTGTCCAAAAGTCGCCGCCTGTTGATCGCCGGCCACGCCCGCCAGGGGAAGCGGCACGCCAAAAAACTCGGCATCGGTCGTGCCGAAGAGACTGCTGGAGTCCTGCACACGCGGCAGCATGGCGCGCGGAATATCCAGCTCGCGCAGAATCACATCGTCCCAATCGCCGGTATAGATATTGTAGAGCAGCGTGCGCGAGGCGTTGGACACATCAGTGGCATGAATACGCCCTTTCGAGAGGCGCCACATCAGGAAGGTGTCGATGGTGCCAAACAGCACCTCGCCGCGCGCAGCCCGCTCGCGCACACCTGGCACGTGATCGAGAATCCATTTGACCTTCGTGCCGGAAAAATAAGCGTCAGTCACCAGGCCCGTGCGCGCCCGTAATTCCTGGTCAAAGCCTTTCGCCGTCAGTTCCTCGCAAATGGGCACCGTCAGGCGGCTCTGCCAGACAATGGCGTTGTGTACCGGCCTGCCAGTGGCCTTTTCCCAGACCACCGCCGTCTCCCGCTGATTGGTAATGCCCAGCGCGGCTATCTCTTCCGCGCGCACACCCGCGACTCGCAGCACCTCCCTGGCGACGGCGAGCTGACTGGACCAGATGGCCTCTGGATCGTGTTCGACCAGACCCGGTGCGGGATAGATCTGCGGAAACTCGCGCTGCGCCACGCTGACCACTTCCCCGTTGTGATTGAAGAGAATAGCGCGCGAGCTGGTCGTCCCCTGATCTAAAGCCAGCACGTAAGCATGAGCGGATTGTCCCATCGTTGGTTTTCCTCCTGGTTTTTCGGCTTTAGTCGGATTATATCATGCTCGTAAGCCCCGGCATGACCGCCCGGCCTGCTGGCGCGCTTCTGGCCGCTTCAGGTGACCTGATGACGTGAGAAAGTGAGAAGCTCGCCAGAAAAACTGTGAGATACCACCGCTTTCAGATGTACTTGCCAGACGTTGTAGTAGTAGAAGTGGTAATATACAACTGAATGTTTCTCTGGATACAGGGCTGGCCTTCCAGGGTTTCGGAGAGAAGGACTTTCTGGGGCTTGCTCGCAAGGTGTGAAGCGATGAAACCACATATGCAAAGACAACTGTCCCGCCAACGCGGCCTCCTGGGTCTGCTGGCCTGCGTTTTCCTGGGCGCACTCCTGCTCAGCGCGTGTAGCAGCACGCCGGCAGGCACGTCCGGTTCCTCATCCTCTTCTGGCGGCAGCGCGGTCTCCACGCCGGCCATCAACCAGACATTACAGAACGAGGGCAACACGCAACTCCAGGCTTTCCAGCAATGGATCACCCTGATGCAGCAGTACGGCGGCAACGTTGACACGTATCAACAGCAATATACCAGCGATCAGCAGGCGTTGCACAGCGCGACTACCACGGCTGACTACAATCAAGCCCTCACTACCCTGCGCAACCAGGTGGAGGCGATTAAAATCCCCGCCATGAAGCAGGAGATTGCGCATTTGCAGACACAACTGGCCCAGGATGTCAATACCTGGGGAAGCCAGCATACCTACCATGACTCATTTGACGGGCAGACCTACAAGCAGGGGTATGAATACGATAATTCCACCGGTATTGGCGGACCCCTCTGGCTGCAAAGTGATCTGAGCGCCGCCAAAGGGGTGTCCGATTACCAGCAGGTCGTGGAAAATCTCAACATGTGGATCTACCTTTTCCAGGAGATGAAGACCAATTTCAGCGATAAAACGCCGTACAACCAGCCTCACCAGACCGACCTGGCGATTATGCAGCATTATAACTATATGAACGGGCCGGTGGTGGTTGTCTCGCTGCGCGAACAGGCCTTGCGCGCCTATGACAACGGCAAACTGGTCAAAGCTTTCCTGGTCACAACCGGGCAGCCGGACCTGCCCTCTCCGCCGGGGACGTGGTGGATCGAGGGCAAGAAGCATCCCACGGTCTTCAAATCGACCGCGCCCAAAGGCTCCGCCGATTGGTATCCCGATACGCCAATTAACTACGCCATGCAATACCATAGCAACGGCTACTTTTTCCACGATGCCTGGTGGCGCACCCAGTTTGGCCCGAACACCAATTTCCCCCACGATGACCCGAACGGCGATGAATTCGCCCGCCACGGCTCACACGGCTGTGTGAATATGTCCACGGACAATTCCGCCTGGCTGTACGGCTTTGTGTCGCTGTATACCCATATTGTCATTTACTAATAACAGGCACCGCCGCCCATTTTTTGCAGAGGTTTTTCGGGTGGTTTTGAAACGTCATGCGTCGTTGGCACATCACTCCCGATGAGGTTTTCTCTGGCCTCAGAATATACCGTTGGCGAACCCTTTCTTTGACTCCTCGTCGCTGCGCGACTCGTCCTGGTTGGTAGAGGCGGGGGGGGGGGGGGGG
>DASZXF010001077.1:0-5373 GCA_035546055.1 Ktedonobacteraceae bacterium | reverse complement strand
CGCCAGCACAGGCAGGCCGTATTGCTGAATGGCCGGCTGGAGATCCTGAGCGTGTTTCTGGAATATAAGATCGGCGTAAATCAATCCGATATTAAAGGCCGCGATGATGAACGCAGAAAAACGTGGCAAAATAGAAGCGCCCACAATCACGGGCAGCACCAGAAAATCGTAAGCCGGCAGGGTGACGACGTGGATCTGACCATCCACCGCGCCCACAATCACGCTCAAAGACGCTGCGATGTCAAATAAGACCATCAGCACGCCGGCCAGGGTGATCCAGCCTCGACGATTGAAAAAGGTGATAAAGACCAGCCCGATCAGCATGCCACAGACGGCAAACACGCTGGGCGTATCTTTGAAGAGCGCCGGAATGAACGCGAGCATAGCGACGAAGGTTCCCAGCAGAATCCATGAGAGCAACTGACTGCGCCGGGTGATTTCGCGTTGTTCGATGGTCTCTTGTGGCTTATCCCAGCCTGTACTCGTCATGCGTAGCCACCAGTTGACCTTACCGGGAGTTTGCTTGCCGCGCGCCGTTTGTGGCCTGTTCTGTATTGATTTTTCCATCATGCCTGTTCCTCCTGGACGCCCTGACCAGTTTTGTCCATGCTTCATGAGCGGATCGCTGTTATGAAGCTGGCTTCTCTCCGTCAGACTGTTTTTCCCTCTCCTTGATGTTTGGCTTCGATCTTCTCTTTGAGTCTGGCAAACATCTCCTTGTGCGAAACCGCCGCGCCCTCATAGGTCGTTTTAAGTAACAAGGCGGGCGCTGTAATGTCGATGTGCTCGCTCACCAGCGTCCCATTGGCGGTCTCGGCAAACGAGGTTTGATTAAAGAGATGAATACCCGGTGATTGGTAAGCATTAGAAATAAGTTGTCCGCCGGGTGTGACATTCATATCCACCTTATAGGTGAAAGCAATTGTAAAAGGGCCGAGTTTCATGCGATCACGCACCTGATAATACTCAATTGTTGAGCCATCGGGGGCAGTTTCGGTTTTGACCAGCCGGGTCCAGATCACGAAGGGATGAAGTTCGGAGACATTGGTCATAAGGTGAGCCAGTTCATCGCGCACCGCCTCGCGCGGGGCTGCGATGACGATAGATTGCTCGAACGTTGTGTGTGCCATGAGTGGGGATGCCTTTCCGCGCATACATATGTCATGTGTCTGAGCATCATTGCTCTTCAGTTACAAGCGTGGCCTGGTGAGATCGCTGGCAGGTATCAATGGTAGTGAGTCCGGGCGCTAGCTTGTGTATACGCTCCAGATGAACTATAACCATAAATCTGCATATTCGTCAATATGCATAGGAACAGTGTTCAGGGCATGTCCGCCCTTCGCGCTTGTTGTGAAGCGCTATCTTCGACTTTGTCTCCTTTTTTCAGGATGATGCGTGTTATTACAGTCAAAACAAAATGAGGCCAGTAGAGCCTCACAGGTAGCTGCTGGAGCAAAAAGAGTATGTTCAGCAGCAGTGAATTATTGTATCCATTCCTGCGGTGAAAGCATTTCAAAGAGGATGTTGAAGCTGAGCAGGTTAATGATAAGCAGGAGTAAAGGAGAGCTCTCGCGCTCGCGGATCTGAGCGCTTCAACGGTCGTCTGGTGGCTGATTGTTGGCCTGATTGCTGGTTTCCTGGCCGGGGTAGTGATGCGTGGTGGTGGTTACGGCATTATTGGTGATATCATCGCCGGTATTGTCGGAGCCTTCATTGGTGGCTGGCTTTTCGGCCTGCTGGGCATCAGCGCGGGCGGCGGCATTGTGGGCAGTGTGATTGTGGCCTTCGTCGGCGCCTGTATTCTGATCGCCATTCTGCGCCTCTTCTCGCGCAGTTATCCGTATCGTAGAGTTTAAGAGGCGCACCGGGTATAAAAAAGCTGCCGGCGGAGAGAACCCCGCTGGCAGCTTTTTGTAGATGAAAACCTCGCTTATTTGTCCCGTTCGGTGTTGGTCAGGGCGGCCTGGGCGGCGGCCAGGCGAGCAACGGGCACGCGGAAGGGCGAGCAGCTCACATAGTCGAGGCCGGTGATATGGCAGAACTCGACGCTATCGGGATCGCCACCGTGTTCACCGCAGATGCCCAGTTCCAGCCTGGGATTGGTCTTGCGGCCTTTCTCAACGGCGATCTGCACGAGCTGGCCGACGCCATCGCGGTCGAGGGTCTGGAAGGGATTGACCTTCAGAATCTTGACCTTCTCCTTGGCGCCCGGCTCATCCAGGCCATCGACATATTTCAGCAGGAACTTGCCCTCGGCGTCGTCGCGGCTATAGCCGAAGGTGGTCTGCGTCAGGTCGTTGGTGCCGAAGCTGAAGAACTCGGCTTCGCTGGCGATCTGGTCGGCGGTCAGAGCGGCGCGCGGCAGCTCGATCATGGTGCCGAACTTGTATTCGACGGCAGAACCGACTTCGGAGGTGATCTCCCTGGCCACGGCCTCCAACTGGCGGCGCACTTCCTTCAACTCGTTGACATGGCCGACCAGCGGGATCATGATCTTGGGATGAACCTTGCGCCCGCTCTTCGCCACTTCAGCGGCGGCCTCCAGGATAGCGCGCGTCTGCATGACGTTGATTTCGGGGAAGAGCAGACCCAGGCGGCAGCCGCGCAGACCCAGCATGGGGTTCATCTCGCGCATACCGGCCACGGCCTCCAGCAGAGACTTCTTCTCGGCCAGTTCTTTCTCGTGTCCGCCCTCGGTCTCCAGGCGGGTTACCTCGACGAGCAACTCTTCGTAGGAAGGCAGGAACTCGTGCAGCGGCGGGTCGATCAGGCGGATGACCACCGGGTAGCCTTCGCCGGTCTGTGGATTGACCATAGCCTCGAAGAGACCTTTGAAGTCGGCGCGCTGGAAGGGCAGGAGTTGATCCAGGGCGGCCTGGCGCTCGGCCACGCTCTTGGCCAGAATCATCTGCTGCACAATGGGCAGGCGCTCCTGCTCCATGAACATATGCTCGGTGCGGCAGAGGCCGATGCCCTCGGCGCCGAAGGTCACGGCGCGTTTAGCATCGCGCGGGTAGTCCGCGTTGGCCCACACGCCCAGGCGGCGGAACTTGTCGGCCCAGCCCAGGAGCTTCTTCAGGTCAACCTCTTTATCGAAATCAGGATCGACTGTCTTGATCGCGCCCGCGAAGACCTCGCCGGTCGCGCCATCAATTGAGATGGGGTCGCCTTCTTTCAGCACCGTATCGGTGCCCACCACGCGGAAAAGCTTATCGCTTTCGCTCACGCGAATGCCTTCGCAGCCAGCCACGCAGGGCAGGCCCAGACCGCGCGCCACCACTGCCGCGTGGCTGGTCGCGCCGCCGCGCGCGGTGAGGATACCCTTGGCGGCGAGCATACCGTGGACATCATCCGGGCTGGTCTCAGGACGCACCAGCACTACCGGCGTACCGGCCTTGCCCAGGTGCTCGGCGGTATCGGCATCAAAGACCGCTTTACCGGTGGCCGCGCCGGGCGAAGCGTTCAGACCCCTGGCCAGCAGGCGGCCCTCCTGCTCGGCTTTTTTCTTCTCGGACTCATCAAAGCGCGGCAGCAGCAGTTGGTAGACCTGGTACGGATCGACGCGTTTGACCGCCTCTTCCTCGCTGATCAGACCCTCTTCGACCATATCCACCGCCACCTTCACCGCCGCCTGCGCCGTGCGCTTGGCCGAGCGAGTCTGGAGCATGTAGAGCTTGCCCTTCTCAACGGTGAATTCCAGGTCTTGCATGTCGTGATAGTGCTGCTCCAGGCGCTGAGCGATCTCCTGGAACTCCTGGAAGACATGTGGCAGATCTTCAGCCAGGCGGCTGATCTTCGAGGGGGTACGAATACCGGCCACTACATCTTCGCCCTGAGCGTTCAGCAGGTACTCGCCGTACAGTACCTTCTCGCCGGTGCTGGGGTTGCGGGTAAAGGCCACGCCGGTACCGCTGTCATTGCCCATATTACCGAAGACCATGCTCTGCACATTGACGCCGGTGCCCAGGCTGTGGGAAATCTTGTTGAAGTTGCGGTAATCGATAGCGCGTTTGTTGTTCCAGGACGAGAAGACGGCCTCAATGGCCTTGTGGAGCTGGTCGTACACATCAGTGGGGAAAGGCTGGCCGGACTGCTTTTCGGCGATACCTTTGAAATCGGCCACCAGTTGTTTCAGATCAGAGGCGGCGAGTTCGGCATCGGTCTTCACGCCCGCGCGCTCTTTGTACTGCTCCAGCAGGCTCTCGAAATCGTGGGGATCGGTATCCAGCACAATCTTGCTGAACATCTGGATAAAGCGGCGATAGGCATCGTAGGCGAAGCGCTCATCACCGGTCAATTCGATCAGTCCAAGCACCGTCTCATCATTGATACCCAGGTTCAGCACGGTGTCCATCATGCCCGGCATCGAGAACTTCGCGCCTGAGCGCACCGAGACCAGCAAGGGATTGTCCTTCTGGCCGAAGTGCTTGCCCGTCTGCTGTTCCACAATCTGCACAGCGGCCTTGACCTGCTCCCATACGCCCTCGGCGAACTTTTTGCCGGCATCATAGTACGCGTTACAGGCCTCAGTCGTAATCGTAAAGCCCGGAGGCACCGGAAGGCCAGCGTTTGTCATCTCGGCCACGCCCGCGCCCTTGCCGCCCAGCAAATCGCGCATCTTGGCGTTGCCCTCGCTAAATAGATAGACCCATTTGCGTGGGGATTGTTTTACGGCTGTGTCCAATCCCGTCCGTGTAATCTGTTGTGTCACGAAAACTCCTCCCAAAAAGTCAATCGTTTCTCATGGTGATTCGTTACAATATAATGCCTCTGGCCCAGCGCAAAACGCGACGCGCGATCTGGATATACTCCTGTGCCTGTGTGGCGCTGATCACCTCGTCTGCTTCTTCCGGGGGCGTTTCGGCATAAAACGCTTCGGGATGAAATGGCGTAAGCGTCGCCATATCCTCCTGCACCTCAGCCGGCGCGCCCACTGCCGCGCCTAACGCGCGCAGATCGTGATTATACATGACGCGGTGTCCCTGTCGCAACAGGCTCACCGCCTGCGCGGCCTTCTCCGCCGCCTGGTTGCAGTAATCGACGCAGGCGAAGTGGCGGCCAAGCGCCAGCTCCAGGCCAGCGGTCGCCATATCTTGCGTAGCCTCCGCGAACAGGCCATAAGCTCCCTGAACGTCGCTGTTCATCGAAGTATCCTCAGCTTGCTCATCGTCATCCTCTTCTGCGCCGCTATACGCCTGTGTATAGGAAAAGCGCGGGGGCGGCGCATCGCTGTTCTCAAGCGTAACCGGCTCACCAGAGCCAACGCCATGAAGCAGCAGATGCTCCAGATCCTCTTGCGTGTTCTCGTCGGGGTGTGTCGGGTTCTGCCCCATATCCATGTATGACATCATCTGTCCCTTGCCTGCCTGGGTC
>DASZXF010001076.1:0-2426 GCA_035546055.1 Ktedonobacteraceae bacterium | reverse complement strand
ACCAACGCCGTACCGACTTCGTTCACCCTGAACGGTGTCACCTGCGCGAGCGTCTAAACAGAGTGTGTGTCCCTGTAGCTCATCTTCTCTGAAGGTGAAGGCGCAAGGTGCTCCCTCCTGAGTACCTGTTCATGGAGCATGACCCACGAACAGGTACTCGGAAGGGAGTATTTTTGTGCGCTTGTACAGCATAAATAGATGTGCTACACTGAACGCACATGTTGAATAAAGAGCAAGCAAAGGATGTTTAGATAAACGTATGATCCCAACGCGCTTTTGTCCTGTGTGCGGTGCGGTCAACGATGAAGCGGATGCGCATTGTTTCGCCTGTGGTCTTGAATTGGCGGATGATGCTCAGAGCGGGTCCGCTGGTCAGGGAACGCTGCTGCACGCGCGCTATCGTGTGGGGAGCACCATCGGTTCAGGCGGATATAGCGCGGTTTACCGTGGGTGGGATACGCAGGAGGGCGGGCGGGCCGTGGCTATCAAGCAGATTACTCTGCACGGGCTGGACACCGAAGCAACTATCGAAGCGACGAACACCTACAATCGAGAAATAGAGGCTCTCTCAACGCTCAATCATCCCCAGGTACCGCGCCTGTACGATCATTTTAGCGACCAGGATCACTGGTATCTGATCCTTGAATACATCGAGGGGCAAACGCTGGAGCGTTATCTGGAAGCGCGGGCGGCGCAAAACAGGCCTTTCCAGATAGAAGAAGTGCTCAACATCGGTCTGCAACTGTGCGCTGTTCTGGCCTATTTACACAGTCGTCATCCAGCGGTGATTTTCCGCGATCTCAAGCCCGACAATATCATGCGCACCTCTTCCGGTAAACTCTACCTGATTGATTTTGGCATCGCGCGGCATTACACGCCCGGTCAGAGCCGCGACACGCAATCGCTGGGATCGCCGGGATACGCGGCCCCGGAGCAATATGGACGGGCGCAGACGACCCCGCGTACCGATCTCTACGGACTGGGGGCGTTGCTGCATCAATTGCTGTCCGGCCATGATCCTTCGGAGACGCCGCGTGCGTTGCCGCCGTTGCGCCTCAACGGTCAGCCCGGTTGCGCGGAGCTGGAGGCGCTGGTCAGTCGTCTGCTGGCCAGCGATCCGCAGGACCGGCCTGCCAGCGCGCATGATGTAGCGCGTGAGCTTGAGCGTATCCGCCATAAGCGCGTCAACGTGCTCGATAGTCAGCGCATCTGGCAGCCACCCGCCCCGCAGAATTACCCTGGAACGCTCCCGCCCCAGGTGCAGCAGCAGTTTCAGATTCTGCAACAGCAGGCTGCTGTGGCCAAACGCAAACGCCTGACCCGCCGGCGCGTGCTGATTGGTCTGGGAGCGGGCGTGACCGCTGGCGTTCTCGGCGGCTCCGTCTATGCGTGGACAGCGGGAGGGCAGGCGTCTCAAGTAGCGCAAAGTCCGGCTCTGTATACCTATACAGAGCACACTGATACCGTGAACGGGCTGGTCTGGTCGCCTGATAGCTCGCGCATCGCTTCGGTCTCGGCGGATGGGAGCATGCGTGTCTGGAATGCTTCTCATGGAGTTACGGGTTATACCAGTTCTAACATTGCGGCCATTAACACTGTAGCCTGGTCTGCTGATGGTACATATATTGCCTTCTCCAGAAATGACGGGAGTATCTGGCTCTGGGATGATGCACATGCCCAGGAAGTAGGAGCGATTTTTCAGGGTAACAGCCGTATCAATGCCCTGGCGTGGTCGCCTGATATGGTGGGGCATCAAGGATTTACTATCGGCTACCTGGCGAGTGGAGGCGATGATGGTATTGTGCGCATTCTGGACGTTGCCGACCAGGACGCCAGGGAGGTAACAATCCTTGCTGAATATGCTGATAGTCTTGCCTACTCACCTGACGGCTGGTATCTCGCGACCGGCGGTGCATCGAGTGAGGCAAGCGTGAAGCTCTGGGATATGAAGATGTATCGGAGAGTTTACGCGGTATATCGAGGGCATAGTGCTGCGGTTACCGGCCTGGCCTGGCTACCCAACGGCGTCTACCTGGCTTCGGCTTCAGTTGATGAAACTGTGCAGGTCTGGTCGGCGGTGAGCGGCGCCACGCTTTTCACCTGCAAAGGCCATGAGAGCGCCGTGAACGCAGTCGCGCCTTCTCCCGATGGCAATTACCTGGCTTCCGCGTCGGACGATAAAACGGTCCAGATCTGGAGCGCCTATGACGGCAAGCACCTGATGACGTACACTGGCCATAAGGGTGCTGTCACCACAGTAAGCTGGTCGCCAAATGGCAAATATATCGCCTCCGGCTCAGCCGATAAAACAGTCCAGGTCTGGAGACCCCCCTCCTTTTCATCCTGATGAAGAGTGTTCTATCAGTTCTATTAGACTGTCAGACTCCATGCGAAAAGTCATGAGTCCTCCCCAACTTTTCTGAGGC
>DASZXF010001075.1:0-1674 GCA_035546055.1 Ktedonobacteraceae bacterium | reverse complement strand
GCCGCCACGGGATCGCGGGGTGAGGGTGTTGTCATGCGCTTCTCGCTTTCCGTTTATTCTCACAATCACATCAGGCACAGACAAAGTATACGGCTCACCCCCCCATTTGTCTAATAGATAGCTTTTATCTTTCCCATCAGTTATACTGATAGCTCTGGAGTTCAATGAAATCGAGGCATTTATCACCATCAATCGCGCTGGAGGCTTCACGCGCGCGGCTGAGCTGCTGCATCTCTCGCAGCCGGCAGTGAGCCGGCGCATTGAATTGCTGGAGCGCGAACTGGGGGCGCCGCTGTTCGAGCGTTTGCCGGGGGGCATACGTTTGACCGAGGCAGGGCGGGCCTTTTTGCCCTATGCGCGGCAGGCGCTGGCCGGCCTGGCCGATGGTAAAGCCGCCGTTCAGGCTTTACAGGAAGAGGCCCAGGGTACCATCACCCTGGCCCTGGTCGGTACCCTGGCCAGCACGCAGTTGACCGCGCATCTGAGGACCTTCCGCGCCACGTATCCGCGTGTGCGCCTCTTGCTGCGTACCGCGCGCAGCGACGAAGTAGGGGAACTGGTTCAGCAGGGAGACGCGCACCTGGGGCTGCGCTATTTCGTCGAGCCGCGCCCGGAGATCAGTTCGCACCTGGCCCTCAACGAGCCGCTCATTGTCGTCTGCGCGGTCCAATCGCATTTTTTCGCCGGCGAGCAGATAGAAGCAAGCATGCTGTCAGGTGTGCCCTGGGTGACATTTCCGCTCGGTAGCGGCGCATCGGGCGAACCCTTCGCGCGCCTGCTGGAGCAACAACTGCTGCGCTGTCAACTGGCCGAGGCCGAGCGCATCGTCATCGACAGTCTGACCGCGCAGAAACGCCTGATTGAAGCCGATTTCGGTGTCGGCCTCCTGCCGGCCAGCAGCGTTGAGGAAGAACTGCGCCTGGGGACCATGCGCGTACTCGACATCGCCGAACTGCGCACCAGCGCGCCGGTCATGGTCATTCACCGCCGCCGGGCCTACCTGAGCCGGGCCGCGCGCCTTCTGCTGGCAGAATTGACCTCGCAGGCCGCTCACGATGAAGCCGGCTTTTCCACCTGAGCCTCTGTGTTTTGCCGAGCCGGTCCGCCCTCGCGATCACAGGACGTATGAGATCAGGCGGCGGCGGGAATGGTCGCGCGCAAACCTTTCTGAACCAGGGGCAGAGCGAACCAGGCGGCGCCCAGACCGAACAGCGCGCCGGTCAGCAGACGAATCTCCCAGGTGCTCTCGCGCACGCCGAAGAGTTGCGAAAAGCCATCATAGGCCAGGGGCAGGGCCAGCAGCACGAAAGCCCACCAGGGCAGGGCGAACAGGCGCTTTTTGCTCAGGAGAAAGAGCAGGCCGCCCGCGAACATGGCGCTATAGATGGCCAGACAGTGAACGCAGAGTCCGACCTGGTGGCCGGCGATATAGAAGGAATGGGAGGGAATCTGTCCACAGAGCCGGCTGAGGGTGAAAAAGAGCGGTTTAGCGATCACATCCAGGCCGGCATAGCTCAGGATGGGTGCGCCAAACGCCGCCAGGCAGATCAGACCCAGCAAGGCGGTGATGATCAGCGCCCAGGAAGCCTCAAAGAAAACGCCCACTCTATTCATGATAACAACAATCCGCGACCTGGACTCCTGGTCAGCAGGTTCTTGCGCCAGCGGTTGCAT
>DASZXF010001074.1:0-1912 GCA_035546055.1 Ktedonobacteraceae bacterium | reverse complement strand
CCTTTCCCTTGGAGTGGGGAGGGGAAACGCGCCCTTGCGGCGCTGGAAACATTGGGAAGGACTCATGACCTGAAATCACTCTCTTTTAGACGCCAAGCTCCTGCAAAACCCAGTCGGGGATCTCCAGGGGATGCTTGATCTCAGGGGCCAGCGGCGAGACATAGGGTTTGCCCTGGACGCGGCGCTCGAAGTCGGTACGGGCCGCCTGGCGCAGTTCGGGATCGGTGAGAATATCGATCCCGGTGGCGGCCAGCACACGAGCGGCATGGGCGGCCCCTTTGCGTCCGATGCTCATACCGTGACAGGCTGTGGCGGCCCAGGTGTGTACGGAGACGCCGAGCGGCATGGTCGGCATACCACAGCCCATGGTCGGCGTGTTCCAGCTCACATCGCCCACATCGGTAGAGAAGCCAAAGGTGGTTGTGTCGGGCAGCAACTCCCCGGTTTCTCTGGCCATCCCCTGCACCTCGACGCCGTAGTTGCGCTGGATCTCCTCGGCAAAAGCGATCTCCTCGGCGGTGTATACGGGCACACCGACGCGCGTCAGGTGCGTCTGCATACGCTCGGCGAGGGGCTGATTCGGCAGCAGATCGTAGAGGCCGGAGTAGACCAGCGTCTCGCCCCTGGTCTGCGTGGCCAGGGCCGCGCCCTCGACAATCTGGCGAATCCAGGCCGTCGAGGCCTCCACGTGAGCGCGGTCAACATCGCGCACATAGAGCCTGATGCGGGCATAGTCCGGCACGACATTGGGCGCCTGACCACCCGACTCAACGACGTAATGAATGCGCGCGGTTGGCTCTACATGCTCGCGCATGAGGTTGATACCGTGCAAGCAGAGTTCAGTGGCGTGGAGAGCGCTGCGCCCCAGCCAGGGCGTGCCGCCAGCGTGGGCGGCTCTACCGAAAAACTCGATCTTGATGTTATTGATGGCCGCCGAGCGATAATTGCTGACCTCGGCTTCGGCGCCGGGATGCCAGTGCAGCGCGGCGTCCAGGTCGTCGTACAGACCCGCGCGGGCCATATAGATCTTCGCGCCCTCGGTTTCTTCGGCGGCGCAGCCATAGACGCGCAGAGTACCGGGCAGTTCGTGCTCGACCATGAGGTTTTTCAGGGCCAGCGCCGCGCCCACGGCGGCAGAGCCAAGCAGGTTATGCCCGCAGGCATGGCCGCTCGTCACCTGATCCTTGCGCGCCTGGCGGTACGGCACCGCCTCATTGCCCAGGCCCGGCAGCGCGTCATACTCAACCAGCACCCCCAGCACAGGCGAGCCGCTCCCCCACTCGGCCACAAAAGCGGTCGGCACGTTCGCCGTTCCCTGACTGGTAATCGTAAAGCCTGCGGCCTGCAAAATATTCACCACCAGCCGCATCGACTTGACTTCCTGCAACGAAAGTTCCGAGAGCTGCCACAAATCGTCGGCCAGCCTCTCGATGGTCGGTCGCACACGCTCAACCGCCTGATCGATGGCCTCAAAAGATGGTAATGTCCCCATAAACCTCTGCTTTCTTTGAACCGGTAGTTTCCTGACCATGCCAGGTGCAGAGGAACGGGGGAGGCGAGGAAAAAGACAATGGAGGCGCTGCTCCATCGCTACAGAGACGGCTTTCCTCAGAGATGTGGCTCTCCAGGTCGCGCCTGTGGCACGAGATGGGAGCATACGCATCTCTCCTCCTGGTCCCTGTAGCCGGGCCTGCTGCGTTGATCTGCCCCGGATGCATGGTTCGCAACAACAATGTATGCACAACAGTATACATCATCTGGCATCCCATCGGCGGAAGTGCTATACTAAAGTAAGTAATTTACAAAAAGAATGTCTGTTCCAGCGATGAAGGATAAAGAAGCGTCCTTGAGAAAGCGAGGGAGAGAGATGAAACCTATGCAGGTTGAGATATGGTCGGATGTTGTCTGCCCC
>DASZXF010001073.1:0-2316 GCA_035546055.1 Ktedonobacteraceae bacterium | reverse complement strand
GCGGTCAGGTTGGCTACTCGCTGGTGCAGTTCCCTCAGCACCGCCGCCCGCGCGCTTTCGGCGTATTTCGGCTCCCCGTCCAGCACGACCAGGGAGAAGCCCTGTACCAGCGCCGTCACCAGCGTCCCCAACCCATCCGGGGCGTCCGGGTTGGTGACCACACGGCCCCAGGTGGGCGGAGGCGTCGAGATCAGATGACGGGTGGTCTGGATGGTGGCGCCACGATCCCAATAGCGCCCGCCATACTGATTGCGCAGAAGTTCCTTCGAGAGGCCCCGTTTCTGTAGGCCGGACCCCTTGCCGCTGCGCACGCCCCGACGCGGTGTGGGTGTATGCTGGCGGAGGTCCACCAGGATCGTATTGGCTGGCATGGTGGCAAGCAAAGCCGTCAGGCGCTCCTCCTGCTCCTGATGCGCTGTCTGTGACCAGACGGGTGTCGCAGGAAAGCTCGCCAGGATCGTTCCAGACGGCGCGGCAACGACGGCTGGGGTTGTCTCCAGGGTCGAGGGATTGTGTTCCTGCGCGTCTTCCTGCTTCCTGGGAAAAGCAGGGGCTTCGGCAGTCTGCACCTGGGGAGTTTCTTCTCTGTCCTCCTCTCCTTCTTCTTGAACTGATGTTTCCTCCCACGCCTGGTGTTCCAGGCTCAAGGCGTCTTCTCGTTCTTCTCCCACCCCTGGGAGCGCGTCCTGGCGTGACTGCTCCCAGAGGTCGTCATCCTCTGCGGAAGCATCGTCCGTCGCGGCGCTCGCGCTGCTCGTGGGAGCGCTCACGGCTTCCCAGGAGGCACCCACCGCCACTACGTCGGGATGGTGGCCATTGGGCTGATCGACGCTGCTCTCCAGCAGGGCCGTTCCTACGGGAACCGTCGTGGCACGAGGAAGTCCTGCGGGCTGGAGGACGCCAGCGCAGTAGACGTGGATCGGGAGCGTCCCGGTGTGGGCAATGGTGGTCGCTCCTTGCCACCACCCCCGCCAGGATTTCGTCACCCGCCCCTGCTGCGTGAGATGAATGCTCATCTCGCTCTGCGGGGGGCAGGTCCAGGAGAACACGTACTGGGAACCCTCCTGCTGCCCAGGCTGCTGCGTTCCTTCGATCCAGACCTCCACCTGTTGCGAAGGCGGCAAGGGACCAGTATGGAGGAGGCAACACAACGTTGGCGTAGCCAGAGGCGGAGGCTGGGGGATCATCTGCGCGGCCATCTGCGCTTCGGGATAGGTATCAAGACGAAGAGTCATGGGTGATCCTTTCTTCTCATCCGGCGAAAGCAATGATCAGACCTCGTTGCCTCCACCGGATGGACGCATGAAGACGGGTGCCTGCTTAGCGGGACGTAGCCGTGTCCGGCGTCTCCTGGGACACCGGCGGTGTCTGGGGAACCGCAGGAGTGGGGTGCGGCAGAAGCGGCATGATGATATGGCGGGCGTCCAGCGGACCCACGGGTTTGATCGTGATCGGATGACGTTCACTGCTCATGTCCAACTGCACCTGGGGGGTCGTCACGGCGTCCAACGCATCGGCAAGATAGCGTTGATTGAGCCATACCAGCAAAGCAGGTCCACTGACGCTCACGCCATCCGTCAGACGCACATCGCTCGTCCCCAGATCCGGCGCGTCCACCTCCAGCAGGAGGGCATCGGCTTCCACCGTCCAGCGAAACTGATGCGCTTTTTCATGGGTAAAGGAGGCCATGAAGCGCAGCGCATCGCGCAGATCCTGGGTAGGAAGCGTCACACGCGTTGTCGCCGGAAGCGCAAGCAGCGAATCCACCAGGGGGAAGGCTCCTTCCATGAGGCGCGTGGAAAGTTCCATCTCCCTGGTCTGCACCAGCAGCGACCGTCCATCGTGTGAGCGCCCCAGGTGAACCACACCGGAGGAGGGCAACACACGGGCAAGCTGGCGCAGGACAGAGGCGGGAATGAGCAGCGACGCGGTGAGGCGCTGATCCGGGATGGGCACGCTTCGATACGCCAGGCGAAAGGCGTTCGCCGCAAGAAACGTCGCCTGTCCCTGAGAGAATACGACACTGACCGCCTGGAGGATGGGGCGCGACTCCTCGGTCGCGGCGGCCACCGCCACCTGCTCGATGATCTCGCGCAAGAGTTCCGCGTCGAGTGTCAGCAGTTCCTCTCCCGCCGAGAACCTCATGCCTGCGGGAAATTCGTCAAGCGGGAAGGCGGCCAGCTTGACCGTCGCGTTGACCTGCGGACCACGCACTTGCAACGCGGTCGCATCGGTTGGCGCCGGCGACATCACGGTGATTGGCGCGGGCGGCAGATCACTGACAAGATGGGCAAAAGCCTGCGCTGGTACCAGCAG
>DASZXF010001072.1:0-7475 GCA_035546055.1 Ktedonobacteraceae bacterium | reverse complement strand
ACAACGTCTGCTCTCTTTTGGCCTGAATGACCACTATCGCCATATCTTCAACCTGACGCGCATCAGCGATGCCATTCATATTTATGAGCATGAGAGCGATGCGCTGGCGGCTGCCGGGCAGTGAGCTACCATTCGACCAGTTTCCAGATTTCAGGACGCATGTCGCCGGCCTCCACGTCGATATCGATGTAGATGCGCGCGGCCAGTTTGAGGTGTCGCATGGCCTCGTCCATCTGCCCGGCTTCGTGGAACAGATCGGCCAGATTGCTGTGCAGCGCGGCCTCGCGGTGGCGATCTCCCTGCGAACTGCACAGAGCCAGGGCCGTTTCGGTCAAACCGATGGCCCGGACGATATCGCCGCTGGCTTTATAAGCCAGGGCCAGATTGTTGAGCGCGGCGGCGCGAATGCCGGCGTCTTGCAGCTTTTCCGCCAGTTCCAGGCTGCGTTCGAGATGAAAATAGGCGGTTTCCATCTCCTGCTGACTGTTGGCCAGAATGCCCAGCATATTATGGGCCTGGGCCAGGGCGCGGGTGTTCTGCGCGCGTTCAGCCAGATCCAGCGCGTGCTGAGCAAATTCGCGAGCCTGTTCCATCTGCCCATGGTGGTGCGCGGTCAGGCTCCAATCGGCGTAGACTCTGGCCTGCTGCTTGAGAAATTCATCCGGCCCGCTCTGTTTAAATAGCTGGATGGCGGTAGCGAAATGGCCCTCGGCCTCTTCCCATTGGCCCCGGCGCTCGCAGATTTTCCCCCGCTTGTGCTCCAGGGTGGCATGCACAGCCGGCACGTTGCTTTGCGCGGCGGCCTCCTGGTAACTTTTGAGCGCGGCCTCGTAGGCGCCCAGAAAGGTGTAGAGATCGCCAATGGCCTCCTGCAAGGCGGCTACGTCTGGATGGCCCAGGGCGAGGGCGGCGCGAAAATGCGCCAGGGCTTCGGTATGGGCGTAGAGGGAGCGCGCGTATTCGCCGGCCTGGAAAAAGTAATCGGCGGCGAGGGCGCTATTGCCGGCTGCTTCGTAGTGATGGGCGATCTGCCCGGCCAGGGCGCCGGTTCCACGCTGACCACGCAGACGCGCAACCTGGGCCTCGGCGGTGCGACGATGCAGGAGACGGCGGCGGGCCAGGGTAATTTCATCATAGACCAGGCTGCGCACTTTTTCGTGGCAGAAGTCATAAACAGGCGAGTGCTCGCCGCCGAGGCTGTAGTTGCGCAGCGCGGCCCGGCTGGCGGCTTCACTGCCCTCGGACGCCCGGATCTCCCTGACCAGACCCTGGCCGATCAATTCTTCCAGACCGCTGACCGTCTCTTCCTCGCTGCGTCCACTCACTTCGCGCAGGGTGTCAAAGTCGAAGGAGCGTCCAATGGTGGCGGCGGTGCCGAGCAGTTGCAGACTGGTTTCGCCCACCGTACTCAGGCGCGAGGCCAGCAGATCGCGCACACCACCGGGCAGACTCCACACATCGTCATTAACTTTCAGCACGCCGGTTGTCAGGGCGGTCAGGTATTCGGTCAGGAACAGCGGCACGCCCTCGGTTTCGTGGTAGAGATGCCTGACGCGCTCACGGGGCAAATTGACGCTCCCGGCTGGCATCTGCTGGAGCAATTCGTCCACCGTGGTCCGATTCAGACGCGACAACAGAAAAAGCTGCGCCTTGCCGCCGCGCTGACCGTCCGCCAGCAGACGATGAAACTGCTGGCTGACCGCGCGCCGGGTATCGCGCCAGGAGAGCAGCAGGCAAAGCGGCTGCTCGTCCAGACGCCGGGCCAGGTAGCTGAGAAATTCCAGTGAGGCGTCATCAGCCCAGTGAATATCGTCAAAGAAAAGCAGGCCGGGCCTGGAGGACTGCGCGCAGAGGGCCAGCCAGAGCTGACGCAGACCCTCGAAGAAGCGACTCTGCGCGCCAGGACTATCCAGCGGAGGAGGCGCAGGGAGAGCCGGCTGGAGGGCCGCCAGTTCAGGCAAGAGGCGCATGGCCTCGCTCAACCAGTGGGTGGCAACGCGGCGATGCCAATCGGCCTCCTGCTGTTGACTGATGGCCGCGCGCAGGCCAGCCGCGATGGGGCCATAGGCCAGGTCCACCTCGCCCTCGTAACAGCGCACCGCGACGGTACTTGCTCCTCTGGCTCTGGCATAGGCCATAAACTCTTCCGCCAGCCGCGTCTTGCCAATCCCGGCCTCGCCTTCCAGCCCGATGGCATAGCCCGTCTGAGCTTTTTCCGCGTAAATTGCCAGCAGGGCAGTCCATTCGTGCTGGCGTCCAACCATAGGATAGCCGGCGGATAGCGGCAGAGACGCGCGGCCCGCTTCCTTCTCAGTCAGCGCAGGCAGAGCATGTTCAGGAGATAAGGCCGACTGGGTGGAAGCCGCGTGCTCTGGATGGGTAGGAGGCGGCGGCAGACGGTCCTCCTTGATGGCTGCGTAGAGATCAGTGGTGGCCTCTAAAGGCGCCACACCCAGTTCCTCGTCGAGCATTTTCACACACTCGCGGTACTGCTGCATGGCGGCTGCGCGCTGGCCGGACCAGGCGTAAAGCTGCATCAGATAGCGATACGCCGGTTCATGCAAACGATCAAGGGAGAGTAAACGCCGGGCGTGGGTGATAGCCACGCCATATTCTCCGCGTTGACTGTAGCGCAACACAAGCTGCTCCAGCGCGCTCGCCAGGTCACGACGCAGAGTATCGGCCTGATAAAATTGCCAGTCATCAAAAGACGCGCTATCGGCCAGCGCAAAGCCTGCCATAAAATCATCTTTATAGAGTTCCGCTGCCCGGTTCAGACATGCCAGGCAGGTCGCGCAGGTCTCGTCAGGATGTTTATGGTGAGCGCGATAGGTCGCCATATTCAGGCGAAATTCATCAATGTCCAGCCAGAAGGTCTCGCGCTGTTCCAGGGCAATCGCCTCGCGGTCGATGCGCAGCCATTCGCCAGGCACGGCCTTGTGAAGCGCGGAAAGAGTGCGGCGCAGCGTTGCTCGCGCGTGCGGCTGATCATAATCGGGCCAGAGCAGCGCCGCCAGGGTATCCCGGCTATGCGGCTGCTGCGTCACAGCCAGATATGCCAGCAACGCGATTGCTTTGCGAGTATCGGTATTGACCAGTTGACCATCGCACTCTACACGCGGCGGCCCAAATAGCGTCAAAGCCAGACGAGACATCTCACACCTCCGCTCTCTGTAAGAGTATAAGCCATCCGTGGACTATCCGACAATCGCATAGCACTGAGTAAAAATACGTAGCGATTCTCTCTCACCACTCTGCGCAAACGCTTTATCACACACCAGAAATGAAACGCTGGCGAGCATCCTCCGCAGCCCGCTTGCGGGCTGCGGATAATTGTAGAATGATGTTTTTTATTCAATTGCCGTCTGAGACGGCAATTGAATAAAAAACATCATTCTACAATTATCCGAGCGCCGAAGGCGCGAGAAATGACGGTGTATCAGGCAAAATGCTTGATAAGCGCATCCATTAGCTTACCGGGGCCGAAACGCCAGATATCGGTGGTGGGCAGGCCGGTCTGCTCCTCTATTTGCTTGATCGCTTCCTGAGCCTGTTCGTCGCTCATGCCAATCGTCACCAGCGCGATGCCGACCACTTTGCTGGGGCGTTCATGGGGCAGGACATTGACAATCTCCTCGTTCAAATGGATCAGGCGATTGAGATCGGCGAATGTCGCGTGAGCCAGTCCATCGATGGCCGTGGCGCCCGCGTGGTGGCAGAAAATCATAGCCTCCGGCATCGAGCCGTGCAACAAGCCCAGCGTGACCGGCGAATAGCCAGGATGGTTGAGCGCGCCCTGCCCCTCGACAAAAACCCAGTCGTGCTTGCTGGTTAATTCCAGCACCCGATGCTCGGTTTCGCCCGCCAGGAAATCGCTGATTACCCGATCAGCCGGCAAACCGCTGCCAGCGATGAGGATACCCGTCTGGCCGGTCGCCAGAAAACCACTGTTGAGGCCGCGCGCCCGCGCCTCGCGGTCCAGTTCAAGGGCTACCGTCATCTTGCCAGCTGCGCAGTCCGAACCCACCATCAGGACGGTATGGCTGCCGGGCCGATGCGGCTGAAACGTGCCAACGCGCTGCGTCGTTGGCGGTGTGCGCACATCCCAGATCGTCACGCCGCGCTTCTCGGCTGCGCTGCGCAGTTCTTCATCCTCCGAGAGAAACGAATGCAGGCCGCTGACCACATCCAGGCCGGCGTCAATCGCGGCCAGAAGTTGCCATTTCCAGGCCGCCGGCAGGACACCACCCATGGGCGCGATGCCTATCAACAGCGTATCAGGCTGATGGGTCAGCGCTTCATGGATGTCCTTCACCACAGGAACGCCGTGACCCATGTCCGCCTTCAAAACCTGTGAAACTTCCTGCCCGGCATGAGTGCTGTCAATGACAGCCACCACCGGATCTTTTCCGTAGCGGATCACACCAGTAGCGGTCTTGCCATTGTGCCAGTTAAATGCCCCCTCGGCCAGGATCGCGATTTTGCGCATAATGTCTGCTCCCTTTGAAATAGATGGTCGATCATCACTTGATGTACCTTCTATTATACACAGCCATAAAAGCGCCTGGACAGCAAGGCTGGCCGCATCGGGTGCGACCCACTTTTTGCAACGGGGGACCGCCCCAAAACCTGGGGGAAGCGATGACGAGGCCGGGCGCGCATCAAACAAGGCTGGCCCTGGATTACGCTACGCCGCTGGCGAGCAGACGCGGCGAGGCCATGAGCAGATTTTCAAGCGTCTCCACGATGCGCGGATCGAACTGTTTGCCAGCACCTTTGCTCAATTCGCGCAACGCGTCTACGGAGGCGCGGCCCTGGCGGTAAACCCGGTGGCTGATAATCGCGTCATAGGCGTCCGCGACCGCGACAATACGCGCGCCCAGCGGAATATGTTCGTCCCGCAAACCATCGGGATAGCCAGTTCCATTCAGCCACTCGTGATGATGACGCACAATCCTGGCCACCTCCTGCAACGAGGGCAGGGGCGCGAGAATCTGCTCACCCACCAGCGGATGACGCGCCATATATTCAATTTCAGCCTGGCTGAGCTTGCCATGTTTGAAGAGAATACTATCGGGCATGGCGACCTTGCCCAGATCGTGCAACAGACCTCCCATGCCGATGATACAGGCCTCCGACCACGTGAGACCCAGGGCCAGGGCCAGCTTTTGCGAAAGCGCGGCCACCCGGCGCGAGTGCAGACTCGTGGGGTGGTCACGCGCCTCCAGAGCGGCAATGAGCGACTCGACCACCGCCAGCATCTCCGCCTCCTGCGGAGATTCCGGCTGTTCCGCCAGCATACCCATGGCGAGCACCAGCGGTTCAGCCGCGCTGCGCGTCTGGTTGCGACCCAGGCGCTTGGCGGTATACATGGCCCGGTCCGCGTTGATCAGCAGATCTTCGCGGCGGGTCGCGTGATCGGGATAGACCGCCACGCCGAACGAACAGGTGAGGCGAATTTCCCGCGCATCGACAAACACATGCCGCTCAATCGCCTGGCGCAGACCCTCGGCACACGCGAACGCCTCGACAAACTCCACGCCCGGCAGGACAACCACAAATTCTTCGCCCCCCCAGCGGCCCAGCGAAAAATCATCCGGCTCAGGGGATGTCTCCGGGTACAATTGTCCCTGCCTCCAGATGAGCGAAGACGGCTCCTGCTCTGCTGCTTTTTTTCGTTCCACGCCGGCACGCGGTAAGGCGCGCAACCTGGCCGCCAGCAGTTCGCCCAGTTCGCACAGAACCGCGTCCCCGACAGGATGTCCATAGGTATCATTCACCGCCTTAAAGTGGTCAACATCAATAAAAATGACCGCGCAGGTTGAATTGAACCCCTGCGCTTCCTCCAGGGCATCTTGCAGATGCGTCGTCAATTCGCAATGATTGGGCAGACCCGTCAATGAATCGGTCGTCGCCTGCTTCTCCAGCAGATCGTTTAGCAGACGCAGGGCGCGGTTGCGCTTCTGGAGCTTGGCCTGCAAAACGCCCACTTCGTAGACCGACAGAAGCTGGCGCGCGACGATCAACATCATGACCAGAAAGCCGCCCACGCAGAGAACAGCGGCCACGCCCCGGAACCGGGCCTCCACACCTCCGATCCAGAGCAGCAGTATCACCAGGGCGACCCCCAGCACCAGCACAAGAGCCAGCCAGGACTTCCAGCGGCTCGCGGGAAAAAAGCCGCCGGGGAGTTTCAGCGGAGCCAGGGCCGGCCTTCCCTCTCTAAGTTCCTGCCAGAGAATATTTTTGATGGTCTGCGCGGCCCCGACCACCATGGTCATGGCGGGCGCCCAGAGGATTGTCACCGGATCAACCCAGCGAAAACTATCGTTCAGCACCTCCTGCAAACGCACAATATGGATGAGGAATATGCCAAAAAAGCCCGGCAGAAGCAAGAGCAACACAGGACGCAGCACCGGTTCACCGGAGCGCAGGGAAATCAGTAGCAGACAGAAGACCACCAGCAGATCGGCAGCCGGATACACCATACCGACCACCTCTTTCGTGCGTACTCCGCTGTGCTGCACCAGAATAGGAGCCAGTACAAAGGCGAAACAGAGGGCGGTAATGGCGCTCATGATCATCAGACTATCCAGCAGGATACGCACGCGGGCCAGGTGTGTTACTCCGCGCGCGGGCAGCAGAAGAATGGCAAAAATCAGGCAAGGATAGATGCCAAACATCAGCAAATAAGGGATTGAGGGAAATGGCGCTTCTTCATGCCAGATCATAAAAGAGATGAGACTGGCCTGTTGTCCTCCGGTAAAACAGAGGGTGTTCATGCCCAGGAGCATTGGACTGAAGCGCCGCCATGGACGGGGGGCAGGCGCCAGAGCACGAAAGGCGCGTATGATACGGGCAGATTCTCTGACGCAAAGATAGGTCATGAACAGCGAATAAACGACGGTCACGCTCTCATACAATATGGCATAGATCGCCGGGCCAAAGGGTCGGAAAATGGCGATCAAGGTCAGAGCCAGATTGGCCAGCGAGAGAAGAGCCAGCAAACGCCAGGGGACATTACTGCCGACGTGAGCAACCCTGGATGCCCTGTCTTCTTCTAATATCTGGCTTAGCTGTTCCATAAGAGCGATCCTTTTTCATTCACAGGCAAGGCTGATCATGCCATTGCCAGTCCTCTATGCAGCGCCTATGTGTGTCAGTTGTGGCGACATTTTAAGCACCTGTGGCAAAACACATACAACGTGCGCGTCAAAGTGAGAGCCGGAGTAGCGCACAATCTCTTTCAGGGCCGCCGCTGTCGAGCCTCGTCCCCGGCGCGTGGTACGAGCTGCCAGAGCGGTTTCATAGGCATCGGCAACCGCGATAATGCGCGCTCCCAGGGGTATTTCATCACCCTTCAGCCTGGCGGGATAACCGGAGCCATCCACGCGCTCACAGCAGGCGGAAACAAGCTCGGCAATGGGACGCAGAGCAGGTAGCGGGGAGAGAATCTCGGCCCCAACGGCCAGGTA
>DASZXF010001071.1:0-1667 GCA_035546055.1 Ktedonobacteraceae bacterium | reverse complement strand
CCCCCCCCCCCAAACCTCATCCAAAAGAGGGGGGGCGGGGCGTAACAAGCGCTTGGGGCCGCCTCAGAAAAGTTGGGGAGGACTCATGTGCATCATTCTTCAAACTTGCGCCGCCGCAGGCGGCGCGAGGCAGCAGAGGCAAAACGGGAAAGCGAAAAAGCCCTGCTGGCGGCCAGCAGGGTTCTCAAAGAATCCTTTCTTTGGAACCACCTCATCCATTAATCAGGGTTTCCAACTCCTCGAAGGTGGTGTCCCAGGCCCGCTCGGTGTACACACGCGCCTCTTCCCATTCCGGGCTTGAACCCCAGCCGCTATGCAGCAGATAGACATCCGTGCAGGGGGTCAGCACCTCGTTGCAGGGGGTGAAAAAGACCGTCACGTGGGTCAGTGGATCTCCTTCATTCATAAAGCGGAAGATAGTCGGACCCTTCCACTCGAAGGCCAGCAGTACATCGGACTCCAGGGCGGTGATTTTGCAGCCCAGCGTGCTGTTATTCTCCGGGTTGTCCAGATCCCAGAAAAGCTCATAAGAGCCATCCACAACCGGCTCCACATGCGCGCTTCTGGTCAGCCATTGCTGCAACTGCTCCTCCTGCGTAAACATCGCAAAGGCTCTGGCGCTCGTACAATGCAGGCGGGCGCTCCGGGTGATGATCTTGCCCATACTCTTCTCCTCGTCTTGTCTCTTGACATAATTCATATGATGGCACGTGCGGTCAGCATGAGCGCTTTTCTCCAGTATAATAGAAAATGCGTTCTATTTCAAGCTAACACGCATCTTTGAGACGCTATTCTTCCTGAGCGTGGCAGATGCGGAAGTGAAGCCGATCCGCTGCCCTGGCTGGTTCCTATGCCTGAGCTTCTGTTGTTTTGAACACATGTATACAAATGCGCAGGTGAATCGTGTAGAGAGCAAAGCGAAGAGAATGTATCGCAAGGAGGTTCTTTTATGACATTGAGCGAGTTTATTGTCATGATCATTATTGCTGTTCTGGTGGGGGTGATTGGAGAGGTACTGGCGCGCCGGCGCACTCCCTTCGGGATTGTGGGGGCTGCCATTCTGGGTTTCATCGCCATTTTCCTGGTGACGCAGGTCTTGCACTGGCATATTGTGGGCGAGCCATCCCTGAATGGTGTACCGCTGATTACGTCTATTCTTTCGGCGGCGGTGCTGGTGGCTCTGTGGAGCGCCTTTGCCTATCGCCATGCATACGGCTATACTTCACGCTACTATCGGCGTGGTACCTATGCTCGCCGGCCCCGTCGTCGCTGGTGGTAGAGCGGCGGAGATAGACAGGCGCATCTGGAAAGTATACCCGGTTAGCTTTCCAGATGCGCCTTTGCGCTTTTAGCGGGGCGTCTGCTCGTTGGGCACGAACGGCGCGCCATGACCGGGAACAATGACGCTGGCGATGGCCAGGACGCGCTGACGGTTGGTGTGCAGGTCCGCCAGGTCGGTGGCCAGTGGATCTTCCGCCGGTCCGTCCACCGCCCACCAGAGATGGGTAAAGGCGAGCACAGACCTGTTAAAGCGTGGTCGAAGGTTATCGAAAGACCAGTTGTTTTGAAAGCAGAAAGGCGCTGAAATTGGCCACGCTTTCGACATCTCCCTCGTTGAGCATATTGACCATCTTGCGCACCGCCTGGCGCGAGGGTTGAGCCGTCCT
>DASZXF010001070.1:0-2327 GCA_035546055.1 Ktedonobacteraceae bacterium | reverse complement strand
ACACGATACCCCTGCTCTCACAACCGATCAGCAAGATGGAGATGGACAGAGTTGAGCAGCGCTATGTCACGCGCATTACCTGGTACCTTGAACACGTGCTGCACTGCGAGATTACGCCCCTGGTGGGCCGCGAGGGCTTCCTGATCCGTTTCCCGGAGGGCACGGTGGAGGAAACCTATGGCGGCCAATCGACGCAGTGGATGCACAGAACGACGATCCGCCTGCCCGGCGGGCAAACCCTGCAAAAGTATGTCTCGGCACCCCTGAATCCCACCCTTCACGGTCAGACGATGCTGACGTTTCCCATCAGCATTCTGGAAGGACCGGAGCCGCGTCGCCACAAAAGGAAAAAAGCGTAAACGGCGCTGCGGCGGCAGGACAGAAGGAGCCGCGCGCACAGACTGGCCCACACCGGCCTGTGCGCGCGGCTTCTCTTTGTGGACAGCGCTGGCGCCTCTGTCAGCGCACTAGTAGACTGTCAAACTCCATCCTCAAAGTGCGCCGCCTGCGGCGGCGAGGGAAGAGAGGAAAGGCGGGGAACACCCCGCGCCCCGGCAAAGGGCTGCCGCCCTCTGCACTCCTGCGTTGCTGGCCTTGCGTTTGGACCTTGACCGACTACTAGAGCAGCGTGCGCAGGGTTTCCAGGCTGATATTGGCGCCGCATAATACGACGATGACATGCTGGCCCTGAAAACGCGCGGCGGTCTTGAGCAGGGCGGCCAGTGGCACGCCTGCCGCGCCTTCGATCAGCAGATGATGCGTTTCCATACACAGACGCATGGCCTGGCGAATCTCGTCTTCCGAGACAAGCACGTAGTCATCCACCAGGCGCTGGCAGAGGGGAAAGGTCAGCGCGTCCTCTTCAATGCCGCCCGCTGTGCCGTCAGAGAGGGTGGGCAGCGATTCCATGTCGATGATGCGGCCTGCCTGCACGGATCTGGCCATGACGGGCGAATGCTCCGGCGAACACCCGATGATGGCGGCGCCCGGATGAACCGTTTTGACGTACTCGGCGAGGCCTGAGAGCATACCACCGCCGCCCAGCGCGGCCAGCACGGCATCGATGCGCTCGCTCTGGCGGCACAGTTCAACCCCGATGGTGCCCTGTCCGCCGATGACCGCGCGATCATTATACGGCGAGATGTAGACCATGCCCTGCTGGAGCGCGTAGGCGCGAGCGTGCTCCTCGGTGTTGACCGCATCGCGCCCCCAGAAGCGCAAATCCGCGCCGTACTGGCGAATGGCCGCGACCTTGGTGGACGAGGTGCCCTCCGGCACAAAGATGGTCCCCGGCATTTTGAGAGTGTGCAGACCGAAGGCGACGGCGTGACCGTGATTGCCCGAAGACGCGGTGACGATTCCTCTGGCCCGCTGTTCGGGGGTCAGCGCCAGCAGGGCGTTCATGGCGCCTCGCAGCTTAAATGAGCCGGTGTGCTGGAGGTTTTCCAGCTTCAAAAAGACCTGGCTCCCCGTCATGGTACTCAGGGGCAACGAATACTCCAGCGGCGTTGTCCGCACATACGGGCGAATACGCTGCTCCGCCTGCAAAATATCTGGTAAGACGTTCATAGCTGATGACTTTCTGACTTCTATGGCTGAATTGATGTTCTTATCTTACTGTCTCGCAGGCCGGTTTGCCAACCGACGAGGCCCACCGCGCCGCAACAGTCCCGGCTACAAGGGTCCGACAAACAGCCCCGCCTGCTGGTACTTCCGGGTTGATGAACAGGCCGGACTGCTGGTCCCCTCAATCCCATGCCACGCAGCCTTTTACGGCCTCGCTTCAGTCCGCTGAGCATGGTCTGCCGCCCTGTCACGCGCGCCCTGGGGACGCGTTCTCAGCGTTTGAGCAGAATGCGCCCGATCTCTCCGGTCAAATTGCCGCTGGTTTCAGTGAACCAGAGGCTGTCGTGGGGACCGGGCGTAATCGCGTATGGCTGACCGCCGAAATCAGGCAGGTTAAAGGCGATAATCCGGGTGGAGGGCGTAAAGCAGATGATCTGATTTTGTGGCGCTTCGTTCGTCACCCAGAAATTCCCATCTGCGCCCCCGGCCAGATCTCGACCTGTGCCGAGCTGAGGAAGCAAAAACACGTAGCCACTCCCTGAGAGATTCAGGTAACCAATGACCTGATCTGACTCATCCAGAAACCAGAGATTGCCATCCGGCCCGCTGATCATGCTGGTTGGAGGATAGGAGGAGAACAGGGTTTGTCCTACTATTCCCGCCGTGGTGATGCTGGCTATCGCCCTATTATTGCCATTGGAACTATCAGCGAGGAACCAGAGATTGCTATCTGGTCCGGCGATGATCTCAGTCGGATAAGA
>DASZXF010001069.1:0-10720 GCA_035546055.1 Ktedonobacteraceae bacterium | reverse complement strand
TGGAGCCAAAGCTCTTTGAACAAGCGTTTGGTGCTCATCATGCTGTGTTGTTTCCCGCTTTCGTGTCATTCGTCAACAGAGTCAAAAAAGAGGGGGGCGGGGCGCCACCAGCGCTTGAGGCCGCCTCAGCAAAAGGGGGGATGACTCATAGGAGGGGAAACACGCGGCGTTGGAAAAATGGGGGTGACTCATGGCAGCGGAGGCAAAACGGGAAAGCGAAAAAGCCCTGCCAAAATGCAAAAGCCGCTTGTGTTAGCGCCCGTTTATCGCTATACTCATAGGTAGCGGGTAAAGGCGCTTCGCTTCTTTCATTGAGGACTTATTTTACTTATCCTCCCAGAAGCTATGCAGTACCTGCTATGAACCTTTTCCCGAAATGTGCATGGTTGTTTCTCTCTTAAAAGGCGCTGCACGTGCGGGAGCCCATTATTCTTTCATGGAAGGAATCAGCGTATGGCCTGGGAAATTGATCCTTTTCACACACTGGTCGAGTTTTCCGTGGTACACCTCAAAATCAATATCGTCAAAGGGCGCTTTAAAGAAGTGCGCGGTAGTCTCCACCTGGATATCCAGCATCCCGAAAATTCATGGGTGAAAGCACAGGTCAATACTGCCAGCATCGACACAGGTGTACCCGCTAGAGATGGACATCTCCGCTCGGCGGATTTTTTTGAGGCTGTGAAATATCCCACCATTCTCTTTGAAAGCACCTCCGTTGAACAAACCGGCGAAACAACCGGCATTGTGACCGGTAATCTGACCCTGCATGGCGTCACCCGCGCGGTCACCTTTCAGGCAAAATTCACCGGCTATACCCGCGATGCCGAAACCAGGGGCTGGCGCGTGGGACTCACCGCAACCACGGTGGTAGATCGCCGGAATTTTGATATGTACTTCAACAACCGCGTCGAGGGCGTGGCTATGGTCGGCAATGAGGCCCGCATTAAACTCTACATCGAGGCCTTACAGATGTAAGCGGGAAACCAGAGAAGAGGTAGCTCACCTGCGTTTTGTGAACTACCTCACTGCATTTTTCGTCAACTTATGGCACAATTTGAAGCGTAAAGAAACAGATAGCAGTTGTGCAGCAGTGGCGGGATTATTTAGTAAAAAATGATAAGCAAGCGAAAATGTATGTAAAACCTCCCTAAAACAATGTAACCGGGCCACGCGCAGGATTATCTCCGCAGGTGGATCAGGGTGTTCCGGTGGCCTGTGCTCTCAGGTGGTAGGGTATTCCTCTTCTTTTCTGCTTCCTTTTCCGCTTTAAGCTCTTCCCTCAGACCAGGTGCAGTTTCCGGGCCGCATCTCGCGCTTCCTGACGGCTGTTGACGCCCAGCTTGTAGTAGATACTCTGTACCTGGGTTTTAATGGTGTTGATGGAGACAACCAGCTCGTTGGCGATCTCCGGGTTGGAACGCCCGGCGGCCAGCAGACGCAGTACCCGGCGCTCTTGAGGACTGAGCGGTTCAATGAGCTCGGGTTCGCCGGGCGCAACTGAGCTGGCAGAAGCGCTGTACTCACGATTGAAGGCGCCCAGCAGGGAGCGCGCCCAGGCCTGTAGATGTTCTTCGCGAATGTCGGGTAAAAGGCTGCGCAGGATTTCACCTGGCAGCGGACCCTCATCGAGAAAGAGGCGCTGATAATTTTCGGGCCGGGCCAGGGTGAGCGCCTGGAGTAAGGCCTGACGCGCCTGCGGCATTTCTTTGCGCGCGTGATGAGCCAGGGCTTGCAGCACAAGAATTTCCAGCAGACTGCGCGTAAAACCTCGCTCCTGCGTTTCTACCTGCCAGGTGAGCAGCAGGGCGAGCGCTTCGTCGGTCTGCCCCTGGGCAATGAGCAAACGAGCCTGCAGGCGGGCCAGGGTTTCCTGGTGCTGAAAGATGGCCTGGTTGCTAAAATGGGTACCGGCGGCGATGTGCTGCTGCGCACCGACCAGATCGCCGCTGGTCAGAGCAAGCAAGGCCTGGCAGGCGTACATTTCGTGCAGCAAATGCGGCCAGCGCTGCATACGCGCACTGAGGGCAGTCAGGTCTTGCTGCACCTGCTGACTCTGGCCAGCGAAATGGTTGAGACGAGCCAGAAACACTGTGGCGTGGACGAGATTCTCGTCGTCGGAAAAGCGCCGGGCCACGTCGAGGCACTGCTCAAGCGCCTCGCGCGCGTCTCCCTGGTGATTCCACTCATAGGCCAGCTTTCCCAGCCCCAGGCAGGCCGCGCCTACGTCGGGGAAGTCCTGCGCTGCCTCGGCTTCGCTGAACAGTTGTTGGTAGATCTGGCCTGCCAGGCGCAATTCTCCCCGCTGCTCGTAGATCTGGCAGAGAACAAACCGAGCGGCGCGTGCGGCGAAAAAGTTGCCGGCAATCTCGTTCGCAAGACGCGCCTCAATCAGTATCTCCCGGGCCTTACCAGGTCTGCCCGCGAAGAGTTCAGCTACGCCGAGCGTGACCAGGTTGGAGCCTCGCCAGAGGGCTTCTTCGGCGGGCAGCAGTTCCTGGGAGCGGCGAGCTTTGTCAAAGGACCGGGTGTAGTCCGCCTGCCACCAGAGGGCAGAGGAGCGCAAGGCCTCTATCTGACCCAGGCCGCTGCGATTCCCCTCGGCCTGCCAGACCTGTTCGGCCAGACGCAAGGGCTTCTCGATCAGCGTCGGCACGGCGGGAGAACGCCGATCCGTCAGATAGAGCAAACCCGTAGCGTAGATAATGCAAAGGCCAGGACGCGTTTGCAGGTGTTCTTCTGGCAATTTATCAGCCCAGCGCAACAGGGTATAGTATTCGCGCTGAAAGATCTGGGGATTGGTCAAACGCTCCATCATGTCGGCGGCGTAAGCGAAATCGCGTCCCAGGATTGCCATCTCGACCGCCTCAAGGTGCGAGCCATCTGCCTCGTACCAGCGACTGGCTCTTCGATGCAGATCATTCCACGCCTCCTCGCCCAAGCGCTGGCGTGCCTCGAACTGCATGGCTTCGGCAAAAAGCGCGTGATAGCGATACCATTGCCCGCTGGCGTCGAGAGGATACAGGAAGAGATTGGCCTGGTCCAGTTGTCCCAAAACCTGCCCGCTGTCCTGGCGCCCGGTCAGCGCATCGCAGAGAGGAGCGCTCAGACGCGGCAACAGACTGGTCTGCAAGAGGAAATCCTGCAACTGGCGCGGCTGAGCATTGAGCACATCGGCCACCAGATATTCCAGAATATGCTGATGGCTGCCGGAAAAGGTCGCCAGCAGGTGCTCGCTTTCGTGCTGATCGCGCCGCCCCTGCGCCGCCAGAGTCAGCAGACGCAGACCGGCAGCCCAGCCCTCAATACGCTCCTCCAGGCGCACCAGCGTCTCTGGCGCCAGGGGGAAAGGAAAGGCCTGCTGGAGAAAAACGCGCGTCTCCTGGGAGGAAAAACGCAGATCGCCGGCGCGCAGCTCTTCCAGGTCGCGGTGAACGCGCCAGCGGGCCAGGGGCAACGGCGGATCAACGCGCGTAATCAGCACCACATGCAGCGTCTCAGGCAGATAATCGAGCAAAAAAGACAGCGTTTCGTGGACGCGTGGCTCCGTAATGGTATGATAATCTTCCAGCACCAGAATGCCCCGACCTGCCATCTGCGTCAGTTCGTTGATAAAGATGGTCAGCGCTGTTTCGATAGATTGCTGCATACGGCGCAACATCTCCAGGGATTGCGAACCCAGACCAGGCTGCAGGCTCTGACAGGCCGTCAGCACATAGCGCCAGAAACGCCCGGGATCATTATCATTCGCATCCAATGACACCCAGGCCACTGGCGGCATCTTCGCGCGTTCCGCCCGGCTCTCCAGCCACGCCCGCACCAGCGTCGTCTTGCCCGCACCAGCCGGAGCCGAAAGCAAAATGACCCGTTGCTCCAACGCCTCATCCAGCCGCGCATACAGATCTGCACGCTCCACCAGCGGTCCGCGCAGACGCGGAGGCGTCAGTTTGGTGCGCAATAACTCGCCGCCTTCGCTGAGCGGCGCCTGTCCCGTTCGCAATTTGCTCGTTCTGTTCATAAGAAATAAACCCTTTTCGCAGCAAGATTCCATACGCTGATACGTAGAGCTACTGACAAAACTATTATTTTTTCACATACATCTGGCGATTATCGCCAATAAATCATCACAATCTCACATTCCCCTTGAAATAATACGTGATTTGTTGATTTTTGTCAATCCGCTGGTAAATGTAACTACTATGACTGGCAATTCTCGCTACGAGGAGAAGCAGCGGGTGCGATAGCGAGGAAGAAGCGATGCTCGCCTGGCAAAGCGCCTGAACATCAGCACAAATGAATGTTCCTATATTAATGAAGCAAGGCCAGAAACAGATTGCGGGCAGACGAGCTGGCCTGGCTCAAGTGCCAGGCGAGGACAAGCGCCTCTGCGCGCCAGAGTGTTTACCGCATCCTGATCTCAGGCAGCGGGCAGTTACCGCATGGTTCACCTCAGTATATCACATCAAGGGACAGCGAGAGGCCAGAGAGAGCCAATGGGTGAGTTCACCCTGACTTGATCCCCCTGGAAACGTCCTGCTGGTGTCCCCGCCTCCGCGAAAGAGAGCCGCTTCGGCGAACTCTCGCATGTCCTGCTTCCGGGTGAGTGCTAGCTGGCGCGGCTCGCTTTTTCCGCTTGCCCGCCGCGCCATCATGGGGTATTCTCGCCGGCCCCCTCGTTCTCTTTTGTGAGGCGAATGCCGGCATAAACTGCGCCGCGTTTTCCGCGCTGGCTGGTGATTTCGCTCATGTGTTTGAGCGCGTGCCCGAATTGCTTATTGCTCAGGGGAGTTCTATGCTGCTGGCTGGCCCAGTGCTTGTAACGCTTGTAGAGCTGGTGGGCGGAAGTGCGCGCTTCGGCTTCGAGGACGCAGCACTGGTGAATGAAATCCTGCACACTGCTCTGCGGATGAAGATGCTGCGGAGCGGTCTGGCGCGCGCTGGCGGGAATGGCCAGCCCCAGGCGCATCCATTCGCGCGTACCGCGCACAAGCCAGGCCAGAATACCGCTGGCCTCCGCTTCCAGGGCGGCCTTGAGCGTTGAGTCTGCCTGCCGTTCGTCGGCTGCGGCCTGGCTGTCGGTCGCGGGAGAATTGAGAGCAAGCAGGCAGAGGCGCTCACGGAAAACGTTATCCATGAGCCGGTTCTCAGGAGAAAGGCTGGTGAGCAGGATAAGTAGATGAGTGGGCGTGAAATGCTGCTCACGGCTATAGAGTTGACGCGTTGTCAGGGTTTCGCCGGCGGTGAGCAACTTGATCTGCTCAACCGGCAGGCATGCCTCGCTGTTGGGTTCTCTGGCCCAGACAATGCGTTTCCCCTGCAAGGAGGACGCGCTGAAGGCGTTGGAGGCAAGAACATTGCCGGGCAACGCTCCAACTAATTTCCCCAGGACATGCTCTAAAAGCTGCATGACTATTTCCGCGCTGTGGTTCTCCTGGGCACCATACAGCATGAGAAAAACGCGCTCATGGACGTTGCCTGTGATACCATAGCCCAGCACACGCTGCAAAAAGGCGATGAGTTCCTCACGCTCGGCCTCCTCACGACCGCCAAAAAGGTCGCGCAAAAATTGCTCAAAACGCGGGGCAGGCTCGTCCAGACTCTTCCACGCGGTAGGGATGGTGGTACGCGGGTGATCTGGTGGCTGACCGGGACGCAGGGTACCGGTGCGCAGATCCAGAACACCCTGGCGTGTTCCCAATAACCAGGGATGGCTGTCCCCTTTGCCGACCCTGGCCGGCAAGGTAGTTCGCACAGAACCGGGTATATCCTCTCGCAAAGCTCTCAGCGTCTCCGTCCGCTGTTTGAGCGACTGCAACTCTTGCTCGCGCATCGCCGCCTGTTCCGCGCTCGCTTGAAGCCGTTCACGCGCTGCTCGTTCGACCACACATTCGCTCGCTTTCTGGTAAACGCTCGCCAGGGCAAGGCTATTTGCCTATCACCTTTTTCCTTCACTATACGCTCCAAATAAATCGGTGAGCATAAATACTGACTGGTATTCTGCCGGTATTGCTTTTCTCAAGCGCAACACCTTTCTTTCCCAGATCAAAGCGTGAACCGGATACATTGTCTGGCAGATGTTTTCATCGTCTTCTCATATATGTCAGGTATACTAACGGCTAACCTGTACATCCGAGGAACAGTGGGATCAGCCAGCAGAGAGTTGCTGGCTGATCTTTTTTTGTGGCTCCGCCGGGGATGGGGATGAACGCGGGAAGGTAACGACGAAGGTTGAGCCGTGTCCTGGCTGGCTTTCGACATCGATGGTCCCATGGTGAGCGCGGACAATCCAATCGACGATAGCCAGGCCCAGGCCGCTGTTAGTACCGGGATTATGCGTGCGAGCGCTGTCAACGCGATAAAAGCGGTCAAAAATACGGGGAAGATGTTCGGGCGAGATACCGATGCCGGTGTCGCGCACAGTCAGGATAGCCGTACGCGCGGTAGCGGAGACGCCAATCACGACGCTGCCGCCGCTGGCGGTGTAGCGGATGGCGTTATCCAGCAGATTCATAATTACCTGGATCAGGCGCGCCTCGTCGCCGGACACATAGACAGGCTCGCCGATCTCTACCTGGAGTTCAAGGCCGCGTTCGAGGGCCAGCGGCTCGGCGTTAGCGGCCACCGCTTCGACCAGGAGGTGAAGCGGTACAAGTTCCATATCAAAGTGCGTGCGGCCTTCATCGGCGCGAGCCAGCGCCAGGAGATCGCAGATCAGATGCCCCAGGCGCTCGGCCTCGCCATTGATCTGGCGCAAGACGGCTATATATTCTGCCGGCTCACTCTGCTGCTGCAAGGCCAGTTCCGTTTTGCTGCGAATCACCGCCACGGGGGTACGCAATTCATGCGAAGCGTCGGAAACGAAGCGCTGCTGACGTGTCAGGGTTTGCTCCAGGCTGGTCAGCATTTCATTGAAGGTCAGAGCCAGCGCCTGCACCTCGTCGCTGGTCTGAGAAACATGCACGCGCTGGCGCAGGTCGCCCTCTTTAATCGTGCGCGCGACCTCGATCAGACGGCGAATGGGCGCGAAGGCCCGGCCTGCCAGCCAGTAACTTCCAACCGCCCCCAGCAACAAGACACAAAAAGCGACAATCAGCAATTCGGCGGTGATATGCTGCAAGGCCTCATGCACCAGCGAGAGGGACGCGCCCACCTGAATCACCGCGAAGACCTGGCCATCATCGGCGATGGTGCGGCTATAAATGCGCACCTGATGCTCAGAGGAAACGGTGATTGTGCCCTGCCAGGGCGTACCCTGTAAAGGCTGGGTGATGCTGATGCGCGGTACCTCAATCTGGTGAAAAGCCGGCGTCTCCCCGATCACTTTCCCGTGGACATCTAATAAGCGCACCAGATTATCAAAATTGACATCGGCCAGCGAGGTCAGCCGACTATCGCGCGTGTCAAAGCCAGGCAAATCGCTGATGGCGCCTGTAATGTCGATACCGTCCGAGCGCCGTTTCACGCCGTCCGCGAGTTGCTGCGCCCGGAACTGCAGTTCCGCGTCCGGGCTGGTAGCGAGCGAATTTTCCAGGTTGGCATAGACCAGCACGCCCGCCAGCAGGAGCAGCAGACCAAAAATAGCCGTGTACCAGATCGTCAACTGCATACGCACACCTGGACGCGGAGGCAGTCTCCACCAGCGAACGGAACGAGAACGAGCAGTGGGAGCCGCGCTCGCCCCTGATACGGGCAAATGATAGCGGGCGGGCTGAGAAGAGGAGGCAGACGATACGCTCACGGCAGCTCGTTTCATGCGTCAGGCTCCTTGAGCTGGTAGCCAGCTCCGCGCACTGTCTGGATCACATTCGGCTCACCGGCGGCGCAAAGCTTATTGCGCAGATAGCGCACATAGACATCAATGACATTCGAAAAATGCTCGGCGTCGTAGTCCCAGACATGCTCGGCGATGGTCGTGCGGCTGAGCACAATACGCGGATGGCGCAAAAGGTAATCGAGCAAAGCATACTCTTTATTGGAAAGCACAATCTGGCGCTCGCCCCGCCTGACCTCGCGTGTACGCGTATCCAGCGAGAGATCCAGATAACGCAGCACCGGATCTTTCGGCTGCTGGCGTCTGAGCAGCGCGCGCACCCGGGCCTCAAGTTCGGAAAAGGCAAAGGGCTTGGTCAGATAATCGTCGGCCCCCTGATCCAGACCATGCACTCGCTGCTCTACCTCGCCCAGGGCGCTCAAAAAGAGAATAGGAATCGCTACCTCCTGGGCGCGCACCCGGCGACACACCTCCAATCCGCTCATCCCTGGCAAAAGAATATCGAGAATCAACAGATCATATGTCACTTCCAGGGCCATATCAAACGCAGCGTTCCCGTTATCCACCAGATCTACCGCGTACAGACACCGCTCCAGCCCCTTTTTTAAATCCGGCCCCAGCAGGGGGTGATCTTCAGCAACAAGAATACGCATAGCGCCCTTTTCTCATTCGTCTTCGGTGAAATCGCCTTTACTCCGCGCAAGACATGTTCCATCGGGCCTATTATATCATGGCGTTTCCCCCTACTCTACCCGGCTGAAGTTCGCTTGACTGTCAAACAAAACTGTCCTTCTGGACAATCCTTTCAGATGAATGAACTTTTATAATAGAAGACATCTGGTGGATATGAAGTGTGTGCGGGTGACACTTTTGCGCAATGAAAGGCCTCGTGATGAAAAAACCGGCATACAAATGGATCGCTCTCTCGGTGACCACTATTGGTTCGTTGATGGCGGCCATTGATTCGACCATTGTTATTCTGGCTCTGCCCAATATGTTGCAGGATTTGCACTCGGATCTGGTCGAAATGACCTGGGTGATTATGGCGTATATCATGGTCAGTACGGTTCTGCAATTGACCTTTGGGCGCATGGCCGATATGTTCGGACGTGTGCGCATGTATAATATGGGCTTTATTGTCTTTACGATAGGTTCGGTGTTATGCGGGGTCGCGCCCAGCGATACTATCTTGATCGCCGCACGCGTGGTCCAGGGTATAGGCGGCGCCATGCTCACAGCTAATTCGATGGCCATTATTACTGAAGTCTTTCCAGCGGAACAGCGTGGACAGGCCATGGGTTTTAACGCCGTTACCTGGGGTGCGGGCAGTGTACTGGGACCGGTGCTGGGCGGCTTTATCCTGGCGGCGGCGAGCTGGCGCTGGATCTTCCTGATTAATCTACCCATTGGCATTATCGGCACCCTCAGCGCCTATCTGCTGCTGCATGAGATTGATCCCAAACCCGCACGCGAGCGCTTCGATCTTTTTGGGGCTATCTCTTTCTGTATCGGCCTGGTCACGCTGCTGCTGGGCGTGATGAACAGCATCGGCGCTGGCTGGCTCTCGCCTTCAGTCCTGGGTATGCTGGCTGTGGCTGTGGTGGCCTTCGCCAGCTTTATCGTCTGGGAGAGCCGTTCAAAACATCCGATGCTTGACCTGCACCTTTTCGCGAGCAGTCATTATACCTTCTCGGTGCTGGCGGCGACCTTTCAATCGCTGGCGAATTTCGCGGTCAACTTTCTGATCATTTTCTATCTCCAGGGCGTGCGCGGCTATGATCCCCTCACGGCGGCGCTGCTGATTCTGCCACTGCCGGTACTGACCTCGCTGCTGGGTCCACTGGGCGGACGCTGGGCCGACCGCGACCGCTTCCACGGTGCCACGCCAGCTACCGTGGGTCTGCTTTTGCAGGTGATTTCGCTGATCATTCTGACCTTCCTCGCGCCCGATACGCCCTATGTGCTGCTCGCTGCCGCGCTCGGCCTGATGGGCATTGGAGGCGCGATCTTCTGGTCGCCCAACACCAGTTCGACCATGGGAGCCGCGCCCCGTCATCGCCTGGGCGTAGCCTCGGCCACCCTCAACACCATGCGCAACATCGGCATGGTCTGTAGCTTTGCCCTGTCCCTGGCGGTGGCCGCTGCCGCCATGCCGCCAAAACTGGTCAATGAGGTCTTCCTGGGCACCGTTGGACATCTGCCCGCCGGCATTGCCAGCGCCTTCACCGGCGCTATGAGCCACGCCTTTGTCGCCTCGGCAATCATCTGCCTGCTGGCTCTGATCTTCTCCGTTGTACGGCAAAACAATCGCGTCGTCAACTCCAGCACAGGCGCCCCCTGGCCTGAGGAAGAGCGAGACAAACTCAGCACATCCCACGCCATGGATTAGCTCCGCAAAACGTCCACCTGGCAGCGAACCGCCTCGCGCCAGACGAAAGCAGAGTGAAACGGGTCCAGGGGCGCGGGCACGCCTCCTGAACCCGTTTCACTCTGCTTTCATTTGGATACCTGCCCCTTTGTTCTCTCCAGACAGAGAAATAGAAGCAACTATGAGATTCTTCACATCTATTTCTCATGAAAAACCAATGAAAAACAACTACACTGGCCATGGCGGAACGGCGCTCATGGAGATCTTATTGGTTGGGAAACTACAGTACAAGCGAGCGCCTATCCGCTGGCATTTGACCGCAAAACAGCTTCCAGATAACGAATCAGATACAATACTTCGCCTATGACAACGAATGGATATCTTTTCGACGGAGGAAACGATGTTTGCCAAGATAGAGAACTCTCCATGGATAAGACGGATACTGATAAGCGGGGGAGTGGCGCTGCTCTGCGGGCTGGCTCTCGCGCTGCGCCTGGCGCTCTACCACATAGAGACCAGCGACTATACAGTTTTCCTGAGCAACTGGTATGACTATATCCAGACTCACGGCGGCCTGGCCGCGC
>DASZXF010001068.1:0-3624 GCA_035546055.1 Ktedonobacteraceae bacterium | reverse complement strand
AACGGGCCGGTCAGAGGTGGTGCTGACGCTGTAAGTAGGATTGCCCGCCTGAACTTCTCCTGACTGCAACTGACTACTCAGTTGTTGCGCGGCCTGCTGGCGCAATCCGGGAGAGAGTTCATTCTTGACGCCATTGAGGTCGTTCTGCGCGACCAGGTGGGTGACGCCGCCATTGCTGCCGCCACTGAACGGGGTGGGATTGCTGACGATTACCTGACCGCCGCAGCAGGGCGAATTGAGCGCGCCTGCCTGAATATTGCCATCCTCGCCCGGCTGAACGGCCTCAGCCGGGGCGTCCAGTTCACCGTCCTGCCCATCGGCATGCGGGGGCACAACGACGCTGGCGGTCAGACGTACCTGGACGTTGTTACTGGTAATAAAGGTAAAGCCGCCAGAGATGCTGACCCGGTGGAGGCTGCTGTTTTCAAAGTGCAGGGTGCCGGTGGCTCGCGCGCCTCCACTGGAACGCAGACCGGAGGTAGAGACGGTGCGCTTATCGCTGGCGTTCCCTTTGATCTCGCGATCTGGCATGACGCGCGAACTGGCGTCCGCCTGCGTGGTCTGAGGTGAGGCGGTCAGCAGGAAGGTGTCATGCACATTGGCGCTTTTGACGGTCAGGGAGATTTTAGCGACGGAGGAACCGCCCAGCAGGGGGAAGCCTGCTGGAAACAGGTTCAGACCAAAAGCGCGCGGCAAAAGCAAAAAGACCAGCAGGAAGACAGCGATGACGAGTCCGCCCATGATTGCCAGGCTCACCCGGCGACTTCCGCTGACAGGTCCGCCCGGCAGGGAACGGTGTCCTGGCAGAGGACGCTGCGCGAATTCGCCTCTTCGCTGCGGAGGGCGATGAGGAGCAAAAACGGGTACGGCGGCTTTTTCAAATTTGCCAGTGGTCAGGCGTGGCCGGCGTGGCGAAGGACTCATGGGGCGGACTGGCTCCGCTTCCTCATCGATCTGGCGTACTCTGCGACCCTGCGCGGGCGCGTCACCCTGCTCATCGGTCGTTCTGGCACGCTTCACGCCCAGTTGCGCGGTTGGCTCCTCGGGCGGGCGTAGACGCCTTTCGCCCACCGGCCCATCGGCGGCCATCTCCGGGACACGCGGACGCCTGCCGGTGCCGGCCTGTCCCGTCGGTTCCTCTGTCGTGCGAGCGCGTTTCCCCGCTGCGGGCGCCTCGGCGGCTATTTCCGGCACGCGCGGACGGCGGGCGCCTTCGCTCTGCTCGCCGGTGATACGCGGACGACGCGGTGTGTTCTCTTCCTGATCTTCGGTCACAGGTAAGCGTTGCGCGGGCGAACCAGCGGCCTGCTCGCCGGCGATGCGCGGACGACGCGGCGCTGGTCCACCGAACTCAATGGCCTCCGGGGCAGCGCGTAAATGCTGGCTGAGCCGTGGCGAACGCGGCAAAGGTGGCAGAGGCGGCAATTCCTGAACAGGCGGGGCAGGCCGCTCGGTGTCGCGGAAAAGCGGTTCTGTCTCGTCATCCTCCTCAAAAGGGGCTTCCTCAAACGGCTCCGGCGGACGGTCGAGCGCGGCCAGAAAGGCCTCGCGAAACTCTCCCACGCTGGCGAAACGCTCCTCCTGGTGCTTGGCCATCGCCCGCGTGACCAGCGCGCCCAGTTCAGCGGGAATCGAAGCGTCATTCTGGCTGGGATTGGGCACCGGCGAGTAGAGCTGCATCTTGATGACTTCGATATCGTCGGGATCGTTGTAAGGCAGTTCGCCGGTCAGCATTTGATAGAGCAGCACGCCCAGCGCGTAAATATCGGTCGAAGGCGTGACAATGCCCAGCGTCTGCTCTGGAGCCATGTATTGCGGCGTGCCCGGCACCTGGTCGAGCGGAATCGGCGTTCCGGCATAGCTGGACTCCAGCGCGGCCTGTTGAATCGTGCGCACCAGGCCAAAATCCGCCAGGTAAGCATAGGGAGGTCCATTGCGCCGGGACTCCAGCAGCACATTGGAGGACTTGATATCGCGGTGAATCAGGCCTTCGTCATGCGCATATTCAACCGCGTCGAGCAACTGGAGAAAGATGGTGGAGACTTCGTGGATATCGGGCAGATGGCGGCGCAGGTAGCCGGTCAGGGTACCTCCCTCGATAAAAGGCATGACCAGATAGAGCACGCCCTGCTCATCGCCAAACTCGATCAGCGGCAAAATATGTGGATGGTGCAGGCGCGCGACGGTCTTTGCCTCGCGAGCAAAGCGCCGGCGCATATCGGGATCGGTCGCATAGGTGCCCAGAATGACCTTGATCGCCACACGCCGATCAAAGGCCGTGCGCTGACGCCCTTCATAGACTGCGCCCATGCCACCTGAACGAATGCGCCGGGTGACGGTATAATTGCCCAGTTGCCTGCCTTCCAGAGACAGCATGTCGCGTCCTTTATCCTTTCCTATGAGCACAGAGTTCCACCAGCCATCGAGTGCTGCGAAGCACGCCGCCCATCACATCCAGCCTCATCCTGTCCATCACTATCACCCTTCCACCTTTTCGCACAGACACTTTTCCTCACTTCCCACCCCTTTCTCAACCACAGCTCCATCCCCATCTATCCGCCAGCGCAAGGACCAGCGCTCACCAAAGAAGGCTCATCCCTGCGCTCAGCAAGCCTCTCCACCTATCGCCATCACGCCTCATCCTCCACCCATCACGCTCGCCTCGTCCGCTAACTGCCTATCTCTGGTGAACCGGTTGGCCTGGGGGCAGGTGTCGCGCTCCCGGCGGGGGTACCGCTGCCGCTGCCCGGCGTGCCACCCGAGGAGCCGGACGACGGCGTAACCTGCGGCAGACCCGGCACCGTCGCGACTTTCATCGTAATATCGCTGGCATTCGCAGGCATCGTCGAGCCGCTCGATAGACTAATATTGGCCGAAGCCAGGCCCGCGTACTGCTTCAACTGGGTCAAAGCCTTATCCTTCGAGAGATTGACCAGCCCCGTCTTCATTTGCTGCAACTCCTGATCGGAGAATTGATAGACCCATCGACCAGCCGCCTGCATGGTAATGCTCGCCTGATTTTGCGCGCTGACCACGCTGGAGTTTTTCAAGGTCGTAATCACCGTCCCCACCAGCTTATACCCCGTCAGCGTGACGCTATTGGAGAGCAAACGACTGGCAATCTGCTGCGCCGCCGCAAAGTCAAAGACCTCCTCAGTACACGTAACAGAAACCTTGACCGTAACACTTTTTGCCACATCGTCCGCTTTATGATCAGCCGTCGTCGTCGGCGTACATTTCAGCGAACCATCAATCACACGCTCATTGCTCTTGACCTGCTGATTCATCGCCGCCTGCGTACTCGCTTGCAGCGGATTCATCACTGATTTAACAGCTTTATCAATATCGTTCTGCGTAATCACGTTGTTGGGCTGCGCATCCTGGCCACCGTGAAAGGGGGATGTATTTTTTACGCTGATGCCGCCTCCGGCCACGCAGCACGTTCCTCTGATATCCAGTGCCGGGATATTTCCTCGCGATCCTGCTTCAATGGCATATGCATCATTAATAATGGCGGTTGCGTTCCCCCCAGCGGGAACATAAACTGGCTCATTAAAAGTAATTTGCACCCCGGTGCTAATACCCGTGAGCACCGTCTGACCATTACCTGCTATAGTCAAACCA
>DASZXF010001067.1:0-1943 GCA_035546055.1 Ktedonobacteraceae bacterium | reverse complement strand
AGCTCGTTCACCAGGAGCGATTTTGAGAAGCTGGCGCGGCTGAGTTCAGAGGGCCGCAGCACGGCGACGACGGTGCTCAGTCTTTCTGCGCTGCGCCATCTACGCGCGGCTCGTGCGCGCGGGGAAGAACTGACTATTCAGCCTAAGATGCTGAGCTTTACCGATAATCGCCAGGATGCTTCGCTTCAGGCGGGCCATTTTAATGATTTTGTAGAGATTGGCCTGTTGCGTTCGGCGCTCTACCGGGCAGTTGCGCGTTCTGGCACAGCCGGGATACGGCATGAACAGTTGACGCAGCGGGTGCTGGAGGCGCTGGAACTCGATCCAAAGGAGTACTCGGTCAATCCAGATGCAAAGTATAGCGCGCGGATTAATGCCGAGCGAGCGATGCGCCACGTGCTGGGCTATCGACTCTACCTGGATCTGCGGCGCGGCTGGCGAATTACGTCGCCTAACCTGGAACAGTGCGGCCTGCTGGAGATGGCTTATCAGGACTTACCAGAGGTGTGCGCGGACGAGGATCTCTGGCAAACGCGCCACCAGGCTTTGCGTTCACTCCCGGCAGATAGCCGTCTGGAAGTGTGCAAGACGTTGTTGGACTATATGCGCCGGGAACTAGCGATCAAGGTGGATTATCTTGATCCAGCTCGTTCAGAGGAACTCAAGCAGCAGAGCAGTCAGCATCTGGTGGCGCCCTGGGCATTGGATGAGGATGAGGATTTGCTCTACGCCACGCGCCTGTTCCCACGCAAGCGCGAACAGGGCGATGATCGCAGCGAGCGCTATCTCTCTGGTTTGAGCAGTTATGGACGCTATGTGCGGCGCGTCCTGCGTAGGCAGGATCGCGAGGTGGGTGTGCCTGACATTCAGCAGGTCATTCGCGATCTACTCGCTACTCTGGAGCAGGTTGGCCTGGTTGAAGAGGTGGTAGAGGCGCGTGGCAAAGGTGAGAATGCTGTGCCGGGCTATCAGTTGCCTGCCTCAACGATGATCTGGCGCGCCGGCAACGGCACGGGCGCGTATCACGATCCCTTGCGTATGCCGGCGCTACCGCAGGAGCAGGAGAAGCGCATTAACCCGTTCTTTGCCCGCTTCTATCGCGAGAATGCTGAGCACCTGGAGTATATTCAGCACTTGCAGGCGGCTGAACATACGGCCCAGGTTCCGGCAGAGCGACGTGAAAAGCGCGAATTTGATTTTCGTTTTCACCCGGATGTTTTGCCAATCCTTTATTGTTCTCCGACCATGGAACTGGGCGTGGATATTGCCGAACTGAACGTGGTGAATATGCGCAATATTCCGCCGACGCCGGCGAACTACGCGCAGCGCAGCGGACGGGCGGGGCGCGGAGGCCAGCCGGCACTGGTCTTTGCGTATTGCTCAACTGGCAGTTCACACGATCAATATTTCTTCCAGCATCCTGGCGAGATGGTCAGCGGGGCTGTATCTCCGCCGCGCCTGGATCTGGCTAACGAAGATCTGCTACGGGCGCATGTCCACGCGATCTGGCTGGCCGAGTCAGGCCTTTCATTAGGGGATTCGCTGCGTGATCTGCTGGATATCGCGGGCGATGAGCCGACCCTGGCTCTCAAGGATGAGGTATTAGCAGCGCTGCGCACTCGGGAGACGCGCCACAAGGCAGAGGTAAGCGCCAGGGCCATGTTCAAGACACTGGAGAAGGAGATCGACTCTGTACGCGCCCCCTGGTATACGCCGAACTGGCTGACGGATGTGCTGAACCATGTCGAGCAGAGTTTTGAGAATGCCTGTGAGCGCTGGCGCGGCCTGTATCGCGCTGCGCAGGCGCAGCGCGATACGCAGAATGCGATTATTCGCGATACCTCGCGCACGGAGGTGGATAAGAAGCTGGCCCGGCGCCTGCGCACAGAAGCGGAGTCACAACTTGATCTTCTGACTGCGAGCAATCCATCCGAACGCACCGA
>DASZXF010001066.1:0-4209 GCA_035546055.1 Ktedonobacteraceae bacterium | reverse complement strand
GCCCAACCTGCCGCCTCCTCCGAAAGCACCAGGGCGAGTCGCGTAGCGACGAGGAGTCAAACCCCGATGTTCCCAACGGGATCACATCGGGGAGGACTCATGTTCCTGGCGCAAGCGCCGGTCAGGCAAGAAAAGATGAGCTGACAGGACGAACACCAGGGATGAAGTGCCCTATCAGCTCCTCTCAATTCAGGCGATCTTCGTTGGCTCAAGGATTGCCACCGCATCCTCCTTTTCCGCTACTTCCTCGTTTTGACGCCGGCGAAAAAGTGGATTCCCCGGCCAGAACCAGTTCCAACGTCCCAACAACGTCGTCAGAGCTGGCATAAGCAGTGGGCGAACGAGAAAGGTATCGATAAGAATACCAACCATGACCGTGAACCCAAGCTCCGCTATCTCTAACATTTGATTGCTCACGAGGCGAGAGAAACTGGCAGCCATGACCAGGCCACAGGAAGAGACCACCCCACCAGTCAGGGCAACGGCCTGTAGAATGCCCTTATGATGCCCAAGCTTGAGCACCTCTTCTCGGATACGCGCAATTGTCAGGATATTGAAATCCTCACCGAGCGAAACCAGGAAGACAAAGGCAAAGATTGGTACGACAGAGAAAAGAGGATCGTTTAAGAGATTATGGTACACCAGGTTGGTAATGCCGACCGCGGCCATCGCCGATAGCGCGATGGTCGCCAGGAGATACAACGGGGCAGTAAAACTGCGGACCAGGAGCGTCAGAATAAGGTAGATGGCAAGGCAGACCAGAACAACCACCAGCGTAAAGTCATGGCCAAATTGCAGAGACTCATCATGTACGGTGCTGCTGCTACCGGAGATGAGCACCTGCGCTTGAGCGAGTGGCGTGCCACGTTGCGCGCTGGCCGCCGCCGCATAGAGCGTATTTACGGCTTGCTGTGCTTCAGGCGAGGCCGGGTCAACACCAAGCGAGACTGTGAACGCGACAGCGCTCCCGTCTGTCGCGAAGAATTGCTGTGTCTCTATTGACGTGCTTGAGCTGGCAGGTCCCTGCACGCCGAGTACACCTTTCACGCCCGCGAGTGCCCGGGTTTCCTGCGCGATAGCTGAGCTATAGGTGGGCTGGCGCAGATCCTGGCCTGGCTCGTTCAAAATGACAGTCAACTGAGTGGCATCCGCGAAGTGGCCGCTATACAGATCAAAGGCCCGGAAGGCCGAGGCCGTCGCAGGTAACGCTTTCAGGTTGTCGAATGAGGGATTAATTGTCAGAGCCACCAGAGCCAGCGGCAAAAGCAGGAGGGTAGAGACGAGCGCGACGCTTAGAGGGTGTTTGATCACCAGGCGGCCAGCGCGTGCCCAGAAACCCCGTTCGCGCGGAGCCGTGTTGCTCAATGTGCCCGGACGCGGCTGGACCGGCCAGAAAAGCGCTTTGCCACATAAGGCCATCAGAGCTGGCAAGAGGCTGAGTCCGGCCAGCAGGAGGCATACAACGCCAGCAGCAATAGCTGGCCCGGTTACGCGCAACTCATAGAGTTGTGCCAATCCCATAATAGCCGTAGAGATCACAACTGTGAGGGCGCTGGAGGTAATCGACTCGCCGATACGCCCGACGGTGCGTCCCAGCGCCTCGCGACGAGCAGCTCGATCAGCGCTGCTACTCCGGCGAATCTCCTCTTTGTAGCGCGAAAGCATGAACACACCGTAGTTGGTACCGGCTCCGAGCAAGACGAAGGCGACATATTCCAGGCTGAAAGAGGCGACCGAAATGCCAAAAGTCTGTCCCAACCAGGCGATAACCGGGACTGATAACGCGATAGCCATGCCCGTTGTCAGTAACGGCACCAGCACGGCCAGCGGCGAGCGATAAACAATTCCTAACACCACCAGGATAATCAGTAAGCCGATCAGTGTTCCCAGACCGCTCTGACCCCCTCCGCTGGTAAAGACGCTGGTATTGAGATCGTAATTGATTGGTTCACTTCCAGTCAGACCGATAAACCCGCCGGGGGCTACCGGAAGATGCGCCAGGTAGGTGTCAATTTTACTGATAGCTGCATCAGAAACCGCCCCGTGACTGGTGTCCCAGGTCAGGAGGATACGCAAAGCCTGGTGATCGCTGCTCTCAAATGCTCCTGGCGCAGCCTGTGATCCCGGTCCGTTGACCTTCAGGAGAGTAGAAGGAAGAGTACCAGGCGTACTCAACCATGTTTCAACCTGCTCGGCCAGGGCGCTATCAGTCGCTGAGATGCCCTGGGGGTCGCTGAGAATGATAATATCAGTCTCTTTATGCAATGTCTGCTGCCCGGCAGCGAATTTTGTGGTGTAAATGTGAGCCGCCTGACTACTCAACGCCGAAGCAGGCAGGGATGAGGTATTGTTTTGCCGCGCGGCAACGTTGTTTAACGAAGGGCCGAAGATCCAGGCCGCAGCGACTATCGCCAGCCAGAGTACCAGGATCACCCAGGGCCAGCGGGCGATGAAACGCCCCCATTTTTCCAGTAGACCTTCCATGTTTGATCTCTCCTTCATTCTTCATGAACAAACATTTCCCACTGCCGCTCCATTTCGACGCGAGCAATGTTCTTTAGCTTATCGCCTGCCTTACCAGCAGACAGGCTTCATATGCCGCCAGGCTGGTAAAGTCGGTAATTCCTCGCTTTTCAGCGTTCGCATAAAGGCGTGGACTATTTCTACAGCGCGAGCCACTCCATCCTCGGAGTGGACAGTCTCGCTCAGGTTACGAGCGCGGAGGCGCATTTGTGGATCTGTTACGGCCTGAACGATAGCATCCCGAACATGTTCCAGTTGCATCGTTTTATGCTGGAGTGGAGCTGGCCCTATACCGGATATCGCGACCAGGTGCCCCCAGAAGCTTTGATCGGCGATAAAAGGAACGATAATCTGGGGCAGGCCAGCGCGTAAAGCGGTTGCCGTTGTCCCGGCCCCTCCATGATGCATAATGGCGGCCATGCGTGGAAAAAGCCAGGAGTGGGGCGCTGATGGCAGAAAAAAGATGTCAGCGCAATCATGTAGTTCCGGCCATGCCGCGCGATCAGCCATGAGTACGCAGCGCATACGCAAGGCCTGTAACGCCTGCACGGAAAGATGGACCGCCTTTTTCTGGGCCTGCCCGGCCATACTGCCAAATCCAACGTAAACCGGTGGTGGTCCCGCATCAAGGAAGGTCACAAGCTCAGATGGCGGCTGCCAATCTTCCAGTTGCTTTAATTGCCAGGAACCGGTCACAGCGATGTGCGCCCCCCAGTCTGCGGGTTTAGGAAGCAGAGCTGGACTGTAACCATACAGCACCGGTACGCCGGGATTCAGGGCACCTGCGGGTTGCTTGAGGACCGCTTGCAAAGCCTTCCTTAGCATGGGAGACATACGTGCCCAGAAAAGGCGCGCTGATAGCGTATGCGTCCACCAGTTGTAACTCCCCTTCCACCTACGCCAGCCAGGCCCGGGAGGAAAGATATCCCCGGCAAAGGCATTCGGAAAGGCGCGGGTACGGCTCAGAGGAGCGCAATAAGCCGCGTAATAAGGAATGTTGAGTTGCTGCGCAAGCGGCCAGGCGGCCAGGTGCCCGATAGCCTGACCAATGACGAGATCAACATCAGCAAAAGCCTCCAGGCAATGACTCATCAAATATTCGAGCTGCTTCTGCATTTCTTGCCTTATCTGAGGCATACGGCGTAACGCTTGCATTACGGACCTGGCAGTTACGTGAAAGCGCGTGAAATCGCGCTCCAGAAACGCTTCCAGATTACGCTTGACAACGCAACATTCAAGCCCATACTGCCGGGCAAGAGGTGCGAAGCGCGCAAAAGTGACGATTTTGACAGCATCCCCGGCAGCGACAAAGCCCTGGCCGAGCGCCACATATGGAGCCACATCACCCAGGGTTCCCAATGCTACAATCGCGATACGCACAGTCTTCTCCTTGTACTTGCCACTCATTTATCTGGTTCTAACCTTATTTCTTTCCATTTTGACTTTCGTCGCCTTTAGTATAAAAGAGAATATCCTGTCCTGTAATCGGGATTCCCCTGCAATACAGGCCATAACAGAAGCAGACCTAGCGAAAGTAAGACCATAGGGAAAACTCGCTGGCAGAGAAGAGCCGGCCCCTTTATGCTTAGAGAGGATAGAACGTCCAGCAGAAACCAGTCAGCAGGATGTATGAATCCTCAACGAACCACAGGTGAAGGTCGATAGATCCTGCACCAGCAGACAGGC